>JBAPXA010000253.1:0-3625 GCA_049283975.1 Pyrinomonadaceae bacterium
CGCAGGAAGTGCACGCGCACCAGTTTATCGAGCGTTTGCGAGAAGGCTACAAGTCGGAAGTGAAGGAGCGTGGTGCTGGATTATCGGTGGGGCAAAAGCAGTTGATCTCTTTCGCGCGCGCACTCGCATTCGATCCGGCGTTATTGATTCTTGATGAAGCGACCAGCTCTATTGATACAGAAACAGAGCAATCGATCCAACAAGCGATTGGCCGGGTAATGCAGGATCGCACTTCGATTGTGGTGGCGCACAGGCTTTCAACAATTCAGCGGGCCGATCAGATCATCGTCATGCATCATGGCGAGATTAGGGAACAGGGTACGCACCAGGAGTTACTAGCGGAGCATGGTCTCTATTGGATGCTATACAAACTTCAGTATGCCGATGGCGCGCGACGTCAGTTACCAGCAACCGAGGAGGGAGAGGCTGCCCAACCAACAGGAAGATTGCAATTCAGCGAGTAATGTTCACCGCGGAAGAGTTCACTGAGCCTGTGATGTCGGTCGGCTTTGCCGCTTTCCGTGCGGTAAGCCTCAGGCTTACCGTTAGAATCTTATTTATCACGAGGCTATGCCTCCACCTGCAGGAAATTACCACCTGAGGCATAGCCTCACTTCATTAACCACAGACACGGTAAGCCGGAGGCTTACCGCACGGAAGACGGCGAAGCCGCGAGGAGTAGGAGAGCTCACAATGAGAACACCGTGCCTGAGATCCGTCGTGTTGACTTCACTTATTTTCGTAGCGCTGGCGTGGCCAGGAGTTGCAGGTCTGTCCAGTCAAACCGCTACCAACCTGCGTTTCTCAGTATCATTCCCCAGCGAGCGCAGCAGCACTCCGCTTGATGGGCGCCTGCTTCTCCTGATCTCAACTAACAATGAGGGCGAGCCGCGCTTCCAGATCAACGAAGACCTGAACACACAACAGGTTTTTGGTATCGACGTCGAAGGTTGGAAGCCGGATGCGGAGGCGATTGTTGATGCGGGAGCGTTTGGCTATCCGGTGCGCAGCATCGCACAGCTACCGCCTGGGGAATATTGGGTGCAGGCGTTGCTCCATCGCTATGAAACCTTCAAGCGATCAGACGGGCACACTGTCAAACTGCCGATGGATCGCGGCGAGGGACAACAATGGAGTCGCGCGCCGGGAAACTTCTATAGCAAGCCCCAAAAGTTATCCCTCAACCCGCAAAAAGGCGACACGATCAAACTTAAGCTCGATCAGGAAATTCCGCCAATCACGCCGCCTAAAGACACGAAGTACATCAAGCATGTCAGGATTCAGAGCAAACTACTCTCAGATTTTTGGGGACAGCCGATGCACCTCGGCGCCAACGTCTTGTTGCCCGAGGGATTCGATTCTCATCCGAATGCGCGTTACCCGCTCGTAATCTTTCACGGCCATTTCCCCGCAGACTTTGGTGGTTTCCGCGAGACGCCGCCGGATCCAAATCTCAAGCCCGACTACAGCGAACGCTTCAAAGTTGCTGGCTATAACAAAATCGTCCAGGAGCACGCCTACAAGTTCTATCAGGAATGGACCGGTCCGAACTTTCCACGGATGATCATTATCGAGATACAGCATGCGAATCCTTACTATGACGATTCATACGCCGTAAACTCGGCGAACCTCGGTCCCTATGGCGATGCAATCACCTACGAGCTGGTGCCGTTTATTGAGAAACAATTCCGCGGCATCGGAAAACGGTGGGCGCGGTTCATGTATGGGGGTTCGACCGGTGGTTGGGAAGCACTGGCCGCGCAGATTTTCTATCCCGACGAATACAATGGTGCCTGGGGCGCCTGTCCCGATCCGATTGATTTTCGCGCCTACACGGTCGTGAACATCTACGATCATAAGAATGCGTATTACGCGGATAGCCAATGGAAGAAGACGCCGCGTCCAGGAAAGCGCAACTACCTTGGTGAACTGGCGGCCACCACCGAAGATGAGAATCACATGGAGCTGGCGCTCGGCACGAAGAGCAGATCAGGTGGCCAGTTTGATATTTGGGAGGCAGTCTATTCGCCGGTAGGGCCGGATGGTTATCCTAAACCAATCTGGAACAAACTTACGGGAGAGATCGATCACTCTGTCGCCGCTTACTGGCGCGAGCATTACGACCTCGGTCACATTCTTAAGCGTGACTGGGCGCAGCTGGGACCGAAACTCGAAGGCAAACTGCACATCTATGTCGGCGAGGCTGACAATTATTTTTTGAATAACGCGGTCTATCTCGTCGAGGACTTTCTCAAGACAACCAAAAATCCGCACTACAACGGCGAGGTCGACTATGAACCGCGCGCTGAACATTGCTGGAACGGCGATCACACGCGGCCAAATGCAACCTCCAGACTTCGCTATCATCAGTTTTATGCGCCTAAGATAGTGGAGCGTATTCTGAAGAGCGCACCGCCAGGCGCGGATCTGACGAGCTGGAGATATTGATAGAGCCCAGCCCGGGTAATGCTCAGTCCGGAAGGCGGGCTTGCCGCCGCTTCACGCCGCAGGCGTGAAATTATTCTCCAAGCTTGCATGTTATTTACACTGGCTTCGACAATAGGACCCGATGCTCGACATAACCAACAACCAAGTAACCGCGGTGTCAACTTTTCGTTCGCTCCACGAGTCCGGATGTTTTGTCCTCCCGAACCCCTGGGACATCGGTACCGCCATCTACTTAGAGCATCTCGGCTTTAAGGCACTTGCAACCACATCGGCTGGTTACGCCTTCACTCGCGGGCTTCCCGATTCAGTAGTGGCGATCAAGCGCGACGAAATGCTAGCGCATGTCAGGGAGATTGCCGCGGCAACATCGCTACCTGTCAATGCGGATTTTCAAAACGGTTATGCAGATACTCCCGACGATGTGGCAGCCAGCGTTGCGCTTTGTATCAAGACTGGTGTGGCTGGTTTATCGATCGAAGACGCGACTGGTAACGATGCCTCGCCACTTTACGAAACGGGGCTCGCGATTGCGCGTATCGAAGCGGCGCGCTCTGCGATCGATGAATCAGGTATTCCGGTAGTTTTGACCGCGCGTTGTGAGGCGGCTTTGGTCGGTCATGCCTCACCGCTTGAAGTTGCCTTAGAAAGGCTCGTCGCATTTTCAGAGGCTGGCGCGGACTGCCTTTATGCACCGGGTCTATCGGAACCGAACCAGATCTCGGCAATCATTAAGGCGGTGTCGCCTAAGCCGGTGAACATCCTGATGTCGAGACCAAATCCTTTGCTTCAGGTAGAGCGACTTGCTGAACTGGGCGTGCGTCGCATTTCGGTCGGCTCAGCATTGGCGCGCGTGGCTTGGGGTGGATTCATCCGCGCCGCAAAACAATTAGCAGAACAGGGTTCGTTTGAAGGTTTTGCAGGGGCTGCTACCATGAAGGAACTTGATGAGGTCTTTAACGAGCGGAAGTAAAGCAAGAAAATCCAGTTCCGTGGCACCAACGACATTACCCTCCCAACATCGTTCCACGTGGACGATGTTGCGGTTCAGTAAGAGTTAGATTCAATCCAGAAACCTGGCTTCCTCGTGGGAGCCAGGTTTCTTTGTAGTGATAAGTCCGCGAAGCGGACGACTGACTGTAGTGAACCCCTAAGTTGAGACAACTGGTTGGGGCCGCGT
>JBAPXA010000254.1:0-7137 GCA_049283975.1 Pyrinomonadaceae bacterium
GAGGCGGTAGAAGATGCCGGGGTCGTTAATGCGGCGGGCAGCGAGGCTTACATTATCGGCAATCCCGGCAGAGGTCTCCATCTACAAACGCTTGAAACGCTCGGCTACGCCAGATCGACTCGGCCACAGCGCCGCTATGACGGCTTGGAATTCGTATTGGACAAACGGCTTTCGAATAATTGGTACTTCAATGCCAACTACACCTACAGCCGCTTGTATGGAAACTACTCCGGACTAGCCAGTTCTGATGAGCCACATTTAGTTGATGGCAGACTCGCTCCCGGAGTCAGCCGCGCGTTCGACTTGCCGTTCCTCGGCTTTACAGCAAAAGGTGAGAAGGATAACGGACGGCTGCAGACCGACAGGCCGCACGTGTTCAATATCTACGGTGCTTACATCTTTGACTGGATGGGGAGCAAAACAAATTCAACCGAAATCGTAGGCTTCCAAACTGTCACGTCGGGACAACCGCAAACAACGACGATCTATGGCGCGTCAACAGTGACACCGCAGATACTTTTGGGTCGTGGTGATTTGGGTCGCAGTCCGGTCTTTTCTCAGACGGACCTCAACCTTACCCACCGCTATCGATTTGGTTCAGATAGTCAGTACACATTGGCTTTCGATCTCAACTTCTTGAACCTCTTCGATCAGAAGACCGTGACGGCAATCTATACCGTGATGAATCCCAGCACGGCACAGATCAATGGTCCCGCTTTAGGTTTTCCGAATACGACCACTGGTTATGCAAACGGCTATACGAACGGGACGCTCTTGAATGCGATCCTTGCTCGAATTGTGTCCCAGCCAGACAGGAGCGACATACGCTACAAGCAGCCGTACCTCTATCAATCGCCCAGGACGGTGCGATTCGGATTTAGAATACTTTTTTAACGGCTCTGAATCCGGATCGGTTGCGACAAATTGAAGGTTCTCTTCAGGACTGGGCGAGCGGGAAGCTACGCTCGAAGTCCAGAAGGTTAGGTCTTGTGGCGCAAACGTGGCGGGTGTATAAGAAATAAACGCTTCGTTTGTATTCACTACAATTGCTCAGTTCCAAAGTCGGAGAATTCCTTTAGGGATTCCTGACATCAGGTGCCGCTAGTGATCGGCCTGGGGCACTCAAGTTCCGAATCAGATGAAAAGGATATTCCCTATGAGAAACCATCTTCGCGTAGCTCGCCTTGTTTTCCTTCTGCTGACTCTGTGCCTACTGAGCAGCGCTGTCACTATCGCCCAGGAAGAAACCGCAGCAACACTCAATGTTCAGGTTACAGACTCGACCGGAGCAGTAATCCCCAACGCCACAGTAGTCGTCACGAATGATGCCACCGGCGTCAGTCGAAGCGTCCAAACAAATGACGAAGGCTACCTATCGATATCTCCACTCGTGCCCGGTAGCTACACGGTCACGGTCGAACAGGCTTCCTTCAAAAAGTATGTTGAGAACGCGGTCGTTTTGAGCGCCAGGGATCGTCGGCTCATTACTGTTGTGCTCGAGGCGGGAAATGTGAACGAGGTGGTCACGGTTACGAGCGAGCAGAATGTAGTGCAAGACTCGCCCACCGGCCAGACGTTGATATCTGGAGCACAGGTGTTGGAGATACCGCTTCAGAATCGTGACTTTACAAAGTTGCTCGAGCTTGCGCCTGGCGTGAGTTCCAGTCTGGACGATGAAACCGGCTTTGGACTAGCAAATAGATTTGACGTTTCCATAAACGGCATGCGGCGTAACGGAGTAAACGTCTTCGTTGATGGCGTCTCAAACACCGACGTCGGTTCAAATATCACCCTGCTATCGACGCCCACCATAGACTCGATTGCCGAATTCAAGGTATTGACGTCGAATTACACGGCGGAGGTCGGCCGCTCAGGAGGCGGGACAGTGACTCTAGTGACGAAAGGCGGTGGCAACGCCTTTCATGGCTCAGCGTACGAGTTCGCGCGTAACGATCGTTTCAACGCCAACACTTACTTTAACAACCGAGCGGGTCAACGTGCCGACGGTTCGCCGAGTCGACCAGTACCCAGGCTGCGTTACCACAATTTTGGAGCGACGTTAAGTGGTCCGGTGCTCATTCCGACCTTCGGGGAAGGTAACGGCGGCGTCTGGAAGGGCAAGGACAAGACATTCTTTTTCTTTTCTCATGAACAACGCCGCATCACTCGTGGCATTACGGCGGCGACGGCTACGGTACCAACCGTTGCCGAACGTAGCGGCAATTTTGCCAGCGCTCTCGGTTTACCCCTATACCTCACAAATGCAGGAACTGGTAGTTGCACCACGCCAGGAGTTACCACGTGTTCAAATACCCCGATCTTTGTCACGGACACAAATGGCACGGCGTTGCAGGCGCGGGCTGGCATGATCTTTCGCCTTGGGGATAACCGGGCCTATGCCGGAAACATAGTTCCGGCGGGCGATCTGAGTCCGATAGCCGCTTCACTGCTTAATGCCTATCCACTACCAAATACCGGCACTAGCCAGTTCATTCATTCGCCAATCAATGCCCTTAAGACCCGTCAGGAAGTGATTCGCGTCGATCATAATTTCAACTCGAATCAGCGCCTGTTTGGTCGTTACACTCACGATCTGAACTTGACGCAGGAGCCTGGCGGCCTATTTGCCACTAACAATGTGCCGAACTTCGGTACAACCGACACCAGAATTCCGGGTCAGACGCTGGCAATTTCATTGACTAGCATTGTCTCGCCAAATTTCGTGAACGAGGCGACCTACAACTTCTCGTCCAACCTGATAGGGTCTCATGTGGTCGGCCGCAGCTTTAAGAGCGATTACCCTGGCACGAGTTCGATCCCTGAGGTCTTCCCGGAGAACAACGCTGGAGTGGTTCCGCAAATAAGTTTCTCTAGCGCTCATTCCAACCTCAATACCCTGCAGGGCTTCAATATCGTCTACAAGAATCAGGTGGCCCGGGATGTGGCAACCTGGTCGCGCGGCAATCACACTTTCAAGTTTGGCGGCGAACTATCGTGGGAAAAGAAAGACGAAAATGCAAACAACATCACCCAAGGTCTGTTTTCTTTCACCGGATCACGATCACGAGGCACGTCCGGCACAGTAAGTTTGACTCAGACGGGCCTCGCGTTTGCCGATTTCATGTTGGGACGAGCTGACAACTACAGCGAAGACGAACGTGATGTAACGGTGAAACTCCGTTTCGGGCGTCGCGAGGTCTTCGTGCAGGATACCTGGAAGATGCGCCCCAACCTGACATTGGATTTCGGCGTTCGCTACCAGTACTTCGTGCCTGTTACGGACGTGGACAACATCCTTACGTCGTTCGATCCTGCGCTATACAATCGCGCCAATGCTCCTACCTGCACCACATCCGCCTGCACTGCGCTAGTGCGCGGTACCGGTAACGAACTCAATGGCATCGTCCTGGCCGGCGTAAACTCTCGTTTTGGAGATTCAGTTTATCCGTCCGACAAGAACAACTTCAGCCCGCGCGTCGGAATCGCCTGGGATCCATTTAAGGATGCAAAGACGATCGTTCGTGCTGGATACGGTCTCTATTACGACCAGCCGTTAGTGGGCATCTTCGAGCAGAACTCCTTCGTCAACCCGCCATTCAATAGCCGCTCAACTTTTAGCGGCACCGGTGTCTCGTTCACCAATCCCAGCGGGGGCGCGTTGGGCAACCTCCCGGTGCGCGACCTGATTGCCAGTGCTGCCGATTTCCAGACGCCGATGATTCAACAGTGGTCTTTCGCTGTGCAGCGCGAGGTCTTCCGCAACGCCGTGGTTGAGCTTGGCTATGTCGGTACCAAAGGCGACTTTCTAATTCGACCTCTAGACATCAATCAGGCGCAGCCTGCAGATACGAATCGCGTTGGCTTGGCCAATATCAACACGGTGCGGCCCTTCCTCGGCTATCGCCGCATAACCTGGCGGGAGACAAGTGCAAAGTCGCGTTACCATGGCCTCCTTTCATCCTTCAATTATCGGACAGGTACCGGATTTACGCTGACCGCCAGCTACACCTTCAGCAAGAATCTGACGGATGCCACAAATGATAGGGACGCGGTTGACTTCCCGCAGAACCCTCTCAACTACCGAGCTGAATACGCCGAGGCGCGGACCTCGCGGCCGCATGTCTTTTCAGCCTCGTACATTTACGAGCTGCCATTCTTCAAGAACTCCAACGGCTGGAAGCGAGCAATCCTTGGTGGCTGGGAGTTCGCCGGCATCACGGACATTACTTCAGGTCAACCGGTAGCTAGAGTTGGAACGGCTTCAGCCATGCCTGTTGGAGGTGCGTTGACTGGTTTCTATCCCAACGCTATCGCTGATCCAAACGGTGGGCTCGCCGGAACCTTCGATGCTACGGGCCTTCCGTATATCTTCGATCCAACCGCTCTGGCGGCGCCGGCAAACGGTACCTACGGGAACCTGCCGCGCGCTTTTGCTCGCTTGTTCGGTCGCAACCAGACGAACCTAACTCTTACGAAGAATATTTACTTCGACGCGGAACGGAACGTTCGCTTGCAACTACGCGCCGAATCATTCAACGTTTTCAATCACACTCAGTTCACGGGCGTTGGGGTGAACCTGGCTGACCCGGGCACGCTGGGAAGGCCAACCGGGGCACGCCTGCCTCGGGAGTTCCAGTTCGGCGCAAAGCTTTCTTTCTAGCGTCTGGGATCAAATAGATCTAATGTGCCCGCGTGGTTCTTTGATCTGCGCGGGCACATTAGCATCCGCGCGAGGATCATTATGAAAGACGGCGAATCCAAATCAGTGCTGATTCGTGACGCGCGCATCGTCCGGCCGGAGGGTGTCGCTTCAGGAAAATCGCTATTGGTGGAGGCTGGTCGCATCGTCCGCATCGACGAGGAATCCAATCAGCTGCGCGCGGAGATAACGAAAAACTTCGCAGGTCTCACGCTTTATCCCGGCTTCGTGGACATGCACATTCATGGGGCTGATGGAGTGGACACGATGCAGGCAACCGCGGCAGACCTTCGGCGCGTTGCTAAGTTTCTAGTCAACGCCGGGGTGACTGCCTGGGTGCCAACTCTCGTGCCCGCGCCGGACATTGATTACCGACGCGCTGTGTCAGCGATTGAGGAAGTCATGCTGGCGCAAGCCAGGCAGCAGGCGGATGCGCGAATCCTGGGAGTGCATTACGAGGGGCCTTTTGTGAATTCAGCTCAATGTGGTGCGCTTCGCACTGCCTACTTCAAACCGTTTTCAAAGTCGATGAATATCGATGAGCTGCCCACACCCAGAGACAGCGGCGCTGTTCGCATGATGACTCTGGCTCCCGAGATCGAGGGTGGCATTCGGCTGGTGCGCGAGCTTAAGGAACGGGGATGGATTCCTGCTCTGGGACATACTCGGGCAGGAATCGACGTGTTAGACGAGGCCTTTGCCGCTGGCGCATGTCACATGACTCATTTCATGAACGCGATGGCGCCCCTACATCACCGTGCCCCGGGACCGATAGCTTGGGGCCTCATAAAAGATGAGGTGACCTGCGACATTATCGCCGATGGCATTCATCTGGATCCTTTCGTACTGCGTTTGTTGTTGCGAAAAAAAGGGCCGACTCGGTTGGCTCTAATTAGCGATGCGATAGCTGCCGCCGGAAAAGGTGACGGCGAATACATGATTTGGGGAGAGTCCATCCAGGTGAAGGACGGACGGACCCGAAATGCCAAGGGCAGCATCGCCGGGTCAGTGATCACAATGGTGGATGCTGTGAGAATGATGCTGTCCGTAGGAGCATCCGAGAGCGAGGTTGCATGGATGGCGTCGACAAATCCAGCACGGCTCCTTGGCATCGACACCGACTGCGGCTCGATCGAAGAAGGTAAGCGTGCCGATCTTGTTGGCCTCGACAATAAGGGAAATGTGCGGCTGACTATGGTCGGAGGAGCAATCGTATTCGACGACGAATCGAGAGGTAGTGCTGATCAGTAAAGGGCTCGCGCCCGAACGTAATTCGTGTATCTCGTTAGGGCAGTTTTTTACGGAAGCGTTCAGCTTCCGCAGAGCGCCGTTGCTCTTGTAATTGTCGGGCTCTCTCGAGTTCGCGTTTAGCCTCGTCTTTCTCCCCCGCCCTCATTAGCGCGCGCCCAAGTTGGTAGTGACCATCAGCGATTGAGCCATCAATAAGGACTGCCGCCCTAAGCTCCACGATGCCACGGGTCACGTCACCTTGAAGCACCAGTGCTCTGCCCAGCGCAAACCTGGTATCAAACTCATGCGGATAAGCAGCGGCTGCTTTTTCAAGGAACGGTTGGGACCGGCTTGCCATCCCTTTGGTCAGATATAGATCGCCCAAAGTGAAAGCAGCGCTCGCATTTTGTGCATCTCGGTGCAGCACTTCCAATAATTCGCGCTCCGCTTCCTCATAGCGATACAGCTTCCAGTAAAGGTAGCCGAGGCCATAACGAATCTGCGTCGATTCAGGATCAAGCTCCAGGGCTTTCTGATAAGCGGCCGTCGCTTCCGGAGTGCGCGCGGAGCCATCGAGGGCGTCGCCATACTGAGCCCATAACAAGCTGAATGTGGGCTCGATATCCAGACGCCTACGCAGGACTACGGCGGCCTCCTGGAAACGGCCCTGACGCATGAAGCTTTGAGCCGCCATTTCTAAGAGGCTGGCATCACGCGGTGCGTGGACCAAAAGCTGAGCAATCTCACGCGTGGCCTCGCGAAACCGCTCGCTACCGATCAATGCCAGGGCTAAGGTTCGGCGGGCTGCGTCATTTGTCGGCTCAATGGCCAGCGCGCGACGAAGAGGTGCAACTGCTTCTATGTATTTGCTGTTCTTTACAAGGGTCAGGCCGATGTTGAAGTAAGCACCGGCGAGCTGGGGATCGATCTTGATGGCCCGGTTCCATGCCGACAGAGCTTCAGAGCTCTTGTTTTGTCGATTGAGCGCCACTCCGAGATTCGTCCAGGCGCGCGCATCATCCGGCGCAATTCTAAGCAGGGCAGACCACTCGTCGGTGGCCTTAACCCAGTCGCCAACTCGCTCAAATGCTTGAGCTGTTTCATAGTGTGCACGCACCAACTCGATCTTGTTAGAGTCTCCACTTTGCGCAATGACTCCCGCACTCAAAAGAAGGATCAATATTCCAGCTGCTGCCGGTGGGTTAGCG
>JBAPXA010000255.1:0-2172 GCA_049283975.1 Pyrinomonadaceae bacterium
GCGCTCACCGCACCATGTTTGCGCAGAAGACTCTTACCAACACCTAGGGCGCGAATCTTCGCTTCGTTTGAATAAGTCACCACTCCTTCCATGAAATACTTCGAAGCGCCCGGCACTTCAGTTAATCGTTGCGCGATTAAACCGCCGGTACAACTCTCAGCTACGGCAAGCGTGTAACCAGTAACTGACAGCCGCATCCCAACGATTTCTTCCATCAATTCCCCACGAAAGGAAAAGACCGAGTGTCCTAAGGCCTCTTCTAAACGGCCGCCGAGGTCGTCTAATAGACGCTCCGCGTCTGCTTCGGTTCTGGCTCGCGCCGTCAGATGGATTTCGATCTCACTTTTGTTGAAGAGGATCGTTGTCTGTGGATTTTCGTACTCCATGTAGATAGGCGCAATCTTCTCGTCTACCGCCGACTCGCCCAACCCGGCAACACGCATCAAGCGCCGCACGACGCGTACGGCGCCTGCTTTTTCGGTTAACCGGGGGAGGATGTGAGTCTCAAACATCGGGCGCATTTCCCTTGGTGGACCTGGCAGGAGTGCGACCGCTGTGCCTTCATGTTCGAGAAACAAGCCGGGAGCTGAGCCATTCGGATTGTCGAGAACGTCGGCCCCATCGATCACCATCGCCTGGCGAGAATTTCGCTCCGGCATCGGCCGGCCAAAAGCAGCGAACTTTTTGCGAATCTCTTCAAGCACCGCGTCGTTGAGCTGCAGACGTCGACCGAGTGCACGCGCCGCAATCTTCCGCGTGATGTCATCCTCAGTCGGCCCCAGCCCGCCTGTCGTGATCACAACTTTCGAGCGCTTCACTGCATCGCGAATTGCTTCCTCCAAACGCGCATCATCGTCGCCGACAATTGTTTTTAGTTTTACTTCAATGCCGATTCCGTTGAGTTTCTCGGTGAGCCAGAGACTATTGGTGTCGGTGCGATCTGGATGGAGTAACTCCGAACCGATGGCGATGATCTCGGCTGTGAGATGGGGTGAAAGCATGAGCTGCGCAGTGGCGATGCGAGCGTAGCATTACGAGCAAAAGCAGGCAAAGCGTGAGGTACCTAATCCGCTGTTCTACCAGTCTGCGTATTTCTCACCGTTCAATGCAGTTCCTTTTGCGGCAGAGCGAACATCGAAGACATTCTCCTGGCCCCACGAGGTCGCATCGGCCGCGTCGTAGCAAGAACGGAGCAGCCAGTCTGATTTTCCGGTGAGGGGATCTGTGGGCATTGAACGGAGGTAAACCTTTTTCTTGGTCGCGAGGTCGTTGACCTCAGTGGCGTTTGGTCCGGAAGGGCCGCTGCCCCCAATGGATCGCACACGCGGCAAAACATTAACCCCGGTCACCAGCGTCTCGAGATCTGGCGGATAGCGATCCGGATTGTCAATTCCGAATATGGTGCAATCGGCGATGACGACTCGACTGCGAGGGTCTGGCGCTGCTACCGAACCGGATGGAGGAGAAGCGGTGGCGGTTCCGACACACTGCAGCCCGGCAGTGTCGCGGTGGAATTCATCGATTGCGCTGCGGATTTCTCTTAAGGTTTCGCAGAGGCGTTGTTCACGTTGCCTTTGAACGCCAACCTGAGCCAGGGGAAGCACACCGAGTGTGAGGATCGTCATTACCGTTATGGTGAGAACCAACTCAATCAGCGAGAAGCCATGCGCCGCTTTGAAGCCATGCGCCGTTTTATGGTGGGGCCCCGAAGAGAGAGCTTGAAATCGGCTAATGCCCGCCATCGTCCTTACCTATCGAGCATGCTTTTGTTGAGGCGGCCGAAGTACCAGATGTCTTTAGCGGCCCCACCACTGCGATCCGGGCTGTTAAAGAACGCTATTACTTCAGCTCCGTCTTCGAGTTCCGCGAAAAGCTTGGGCGTCAAGCTGACTGTCAGAGAATGGCCGCTTGGATCGCTTCCAAGCTCATTTTGAAAGAAACGCTTGCCAATTTGCAGGTTTAAAGCAGCGTTTCTGATTGGAAATCTACGAGCAGTCCTCATCTCGATCTGAATCAGGCGCTGCCGGTCTGAACCGATAATTCGTAATGCGCTGCGTATCCCAACTATTTGGTTACCCTCTTCAGCTATTGGCTCGATCGCGACGCTAAATTCCTTGGGTAGTCTGAGTCGCTCGGGTAATGTAATGAATTGTCTGCCGTTTGAAACAGATA
>JBAPXA010000256.1:0-1525 GCA_049283975.1 Pyrinomonadaceae bacterium
CCGTTGCCGGGAGCGCTCGTCGTTGTAGGTGCGGGGCCGGTAGTCGAGGCCGGAGGCGATGCCTGCGACGACCCGGCCGGCGGTAGGGTCGCGGTGGGGACTGCATCGTTCGGAGGGACGGTGGAGATGATCACGCTGCCACCGCCGGGACCGTCGTCGCCGCCGCAGGCAATCGAAAAGGTGAGCATCGCGATGAGGCCAAGGATGGCCGCCTTCAGGCGCAGGATGTTGCCTCCGAGGTCCAATGGACGATCTCAGGATACGGGAGAGCCACGAAACAAGGAAACGCGTGAACTCGTCCGGTACATACCGGACACTTACCCCCTTTCCTGGGATGCTAGCAGCCATTGCTGCGGCGTGAGCTGACCGAGGGCCTGATGAGGCCGTAGGGTGTTGTAGCAGAGCTCGTGGGCGAGGAGGAGCCGGCGTAGCTCGGCGAGCGAGTCGGGCGGGTCGAGCATCTGGTAGAACTCCTCTTTGTGGGTGCGCTGAGCCCGCTCGACGCAGCCGTTGAGCTTGGGTGAGCGGGGAGGCAGGACGAAGAGCCGCAGGCCCTTCTCGCGGCAGGCTTCCTCGAACTCGGCCTTGAACTCGGAGCCGCCATCGACCTGGATGGCGCGTACGGCGTAGGGCATGCGGTCGATGACCGCGTCGAGGAAGTCGCGGGCGGTGATTGCGGTAGCGCGGCCGTAGACACCGAGGACATCCCAGCGGCAGACGACGTCGCGAGCCGAGAAGTGCTTGTACCAGTGGGCGGAGCCGGGCAGAAGGCGGATGTCAGCGCTGTCGATCTGGACAAGGTCTCCCGGCACTCGCGGGACATAGTCTTTCGGCTTTCTGGTGGCGTAAGGCCGAATCTGAGGACGGTGGACGATCAAGGGATCGCGCAGGTCTGCAGGCGGTAACCGACCAGCGTCCTTGAGCCGCCTCAGGATGCGTCCGACCATCGACACCGAGACGGTAAGACCCTGGTGGCGCAGGAGAACGACGAGCTTGTCCTTGCCCCAGCGCGGGTGCTCAGTGCGCAGCTTGAGGACCGCCTGCTCAAGTTCTGAGGACCAGGTGGGCTGACGCAGGTTGTGTGGCTTGCGCGAGCGCTCCTGGAGGCCGCGAGTCCCGCCTTTAGCGTGACGCTTGAGCCAGTCGTAGACCGTGGAGCGACTGAGGCCGAAGTGACGTCCGACAGGCTGACGCTCTTACCGTGCGCCTCATGCCACGCCAGCACGCCCAGCCGCCGCTTCGTCTCGCGCGAAAGCGGCGGGTCGCGAGCTTCGCTTGCTGCCTTCGGCAGGATGCGGGCCAGGGTCGGACCGCCTGGGATGATCGAGCCGTACGTCTGCATCGGGACTCCGTACCGTCCCCGCCTTGTCATGCATTGTCGTGTACGGCATGTATCTGAACGAGCTCACCTCACCCCCTAGCACTCTCTCCGTCTTATGGAGAGGGGAATGCTAGTCATCTACGGCGAGCAAGGGCCGGGCTGGTGGACACTGGTGGACCTAGAGGCAACGAGGCGGATGTGGCT
>JBAPXA010000257.1:0-5275 GCA_049283975.1 Pyrinomonadaceae bacterium
CCCGTGACTTGATTCAACCGACGTTTCTACTGCATCCGCCAGCAACTTTTGCAGTCGCTTTAGCCCTGCGAGGGCGTCTGTTCCCAGGTCTACACGAATCGCTCTTCTTCCATGCGCCGAGAGCGAACGAAAGTCGCCTAACGCCTGGGCCTGCTTCAACACACTGAACGTATACGGCTCCTCAGGAATCGGCAAATCAACGAAATCGGCAGAGGTGATCTGAATGAACACTCCGCTGTCGGGGCCACCTTTATGCAGCTGTCCTGTTGAATGCAGGAATCGTGGTCCGTAGCCGGTCGTGGTAGCACACCGCAACGAGTCCCTCAGATTGGTACGAATTGTTTGTAGCGTCGCTTCGATCTCCGGTGTCTCTTCGACGTAAACAAGGAGTGCAATGTAATCGCCGGATTTTACTGTGGCCAGATGCGCTCGTAGAGCATCAAGGACGGAACGTGTCGATAAGGCGGGACCGGTTCGTTCAGAACCGTAAACCGTCAAAGTGTCGTCGCCGATCACTGGTTCCTGCTCTTGCAACTTGCCGTGTGATTTATAGAAATCGAGAAGTTCCCTCGTCGCATCTTTCGACTCTTGCACGTTCGGTTGATCGAAGGGATTTATTCCCAGGCGCCACCCGGCCACAGCCGTTGCAAACTCCCAGACAAAAAATTCGGAACCAAGATCATAGTTCTCAGTTAGCGTACGACTGACAATTGGATGACCTGCGTTAGCTAAAACATCAAGCTCAGCTGTCTGTTCACTGCCTATGGAGACAAACAATCGATCAGATCCATAAACCTCCGGCGCTCCCAACGGCTCACCCTGCACCGGCAGTATGCCTTGCCCTTCTTTGCCGGTGCTTTCTGCGACGAGCTGCTCGATCCATAAACCGAGTGCGGCAACCGTAGTGTCAGTGGCAATCGTAAGTTTATTGCGTCCGGCCTTCGCACATTCACCCATGATCGCACCCAACAGGACTCCAGGGTTCTCTGCCACGGGCACTTCGGCGGCGCAAGAACGCACCATGTCTTCCGCTCGTGTCAGCAATCGCTTGAGGTCCAAACCCATGAGGGCCGCCGGCACCAGTCCAAAATATGAAAGTGCCGAGTAGCGGCCGCCGATGTCCGGGGGATTAAGAAAGATGTGACGAAACTTATCGGCAGTCGCCATCTCAACCATGCGCGTGCCGGGATCAGTGATCGCGATGAACGAATCGCCTGGGTTGGTTTCTTGTTTTCTTACCTCGTCGTACCAGTACTTGTAAAAGACGAGCGGCTCAGTGGTGGTTCCGGACTTCGAGGCAATCACAAACAGGCAATGTTGAATGTCGATCCGTCTTCCAAAATCGGACAAGACGTCCGGATCGGTGGAATCCAGAACCAGCAATTCAGGATAGCCCTGCTGAATTCCAAAAGTCTGACGCAATACTTCGGGACAAAGCGATGAACCGCCCATGCCGCAAACCATCACGTGTTTGAATGTCCCCGAAGCGCGAATCTGTTCGACGAATGTTGTTACCTCGTCAGCCACTGCAGCCATCTTTCCCGGCACCGTCAACCACCCGAGAGAGTTGCGGATGATCTTCTGATGTGCGTACTCCGCTTTCCACACGGCAGCGTCCTTGCGCCAAATGCGCCGTGTTAACTCGGTCTCCTGCGCCTCCGCAATTGCCTGCGATACCATGGTCTGGTAATGCGACAATGATGTCGTCATGGGTTCCGCCGCCATGAGTCACTCTCCACTTCTAATTTTTCGGAAACGTCAGTCTAACATGCGCTCTGTAGGAGCGTCCCTCGTTGGGCGCCCCGATTCGGTAGAAGGGGCTCGGTACGGTACGGGAGCGGTAGCGACCGCACCCAAGTAGAAGAGACTCTCAACCATCGACGATGATCCGACAAGCTCAAAAACTCTATCGAGTGAGCTGCGTTCGTTGAAAGCAGTCGCTACCGCTCCCGTACTGTACCGAGTGCTTACGTTCGCTGAAACACTCTCTAACGCCGCCCCTAAACAACTATGTGCCGATTAGTGTGCAGTTGATCGTTGATCACATTCAAGGTTCATTAACGACCAATCGGCATGCGGGAATCGGAAATCGGCAATCGATTGGCTGGCTTAACTTTTCGGGGCTGTTGTAATAGAGTGCAAGAAAAGGAAACAAACAAGATACATGGAGCCTGAAGCGAAGAAACGCGCCCTAATCGTGGTCGATGTGCAGAACGATTTCTGTCCTGGTGGCAGCTTGGCCGTCGCGCAGGGCGACGAAGTCGTGCCCCCACTGAACAAACTGATCAAGGAGTTTCTGGAGCGGGGCGAAGCAGTATTTAAGAGTCGCGATTGGCATCCCGCAACCACAAAACACTTTGCCGATTTCGGCGGCACCTGGCCCGTTCATTGTGTACAAAATACGAAGGGCGCTGAGTTCCATCCTGACTTGCTCGATAATATTCACATTCGCACCATCTCTACAGGTGTCGGCGATGAGGATGGTTATTCAGCATTCGACGGCACCGATCTTAGTTTGCAATTGCGCAGGTTAGGAGTAACCGAAATTTGGGTAGGTGGGCTGGCGACTGACTATTGCGTGAAGCACACTGTGCTCGACGGACTGAGGGAAGGTTTCGCCGTGAAGGCTTTGGAAGATGCGATGCGCCCCGTCGAGTTGCAACCCGAGGATGGTTTGCGCGCGCTGGAAGAGATGCGAGCCGCTGGAGCGGAGATTATCAGGAGTCAGGAGCAGACGGCAGGAGCAGGAGGCGGAAAGCATTAGGCAGAAGGCAGAAACTGTTGGTGTTAGTTCGTGTGTTTCGCGGTCGTATTTGATCCTCAGAATGCCTTTGTTGTCTGCCGTAAGAAACTTAACTACGAAACCACACGAACGAACACGAATATTTCAAACCCGGAATTTTGCGACAGTCACCGACGTCTGACTCCTGGCACCAATCGCCAATCGCCAATCCTCTATGGGCACTCTAAACTTCGACCGCTATCACGCTGCAATGGGCGACGCCTCCTACAAGGATGCGACGAGGTTGCATGACAAGAGACTAAGCGATGCCCAAGCCACTTTTTATGTCACTCAGCGCAAGCTTGCTTTTGCACCCTGCCTTGGACACGAGCGGCTAGTAAGACTACTTATCGACAGTCAAATCGATCGCCCACGTCTGCGCTTCCTCGAGCAGGACCGCGGCGGACTCCAACTCTTTTCCAAGGCGATTGAAGACATGCAGTTCGCCGGCAAGATTCGCGCCGTGCGACCCGCGACCATCGTCTTTGCCCAGCAGCCTTTCGCTGACATCACCGGCGCTTTCGGACTCACCCAAGCCCAGGAGATCAAATTCCAACACGCTTTCGATTTGCCGATGACTACTGCCAGCCTCGCTTTGCAGTTTCGCATGGCCGCAGGCGACCACCGCTGGCTTTCAGACTTTTCACTGCGCCGCAACGGCGACATTGAACGCGCCGTCGATATCGCCACCTACGCCTTCATTGGGGGCTTTAACGACACCTCCAACATGGAGGCGGCGCATCGTCTGGATATTCCGGCGGTGGGAACTGAAGCCCACTATTGGCAACAGGCTTACATAGAGTTTATGAACCAGCCGGAGATCGAATCGCGCACCGGCAAGCCTAAACATTTTGAGCAGGTAGCTTTTGAGCGCTGGCTTGATGCAAACCCCAATGGCACAACCCTGCTGCTCGACACCATCGACGTTTACATGGGAGCAATACATGCAGTGATGGCAGCTACGTCTACGGAAGCACGGCGCCGCGCCTTCAAAGGATTTCGCGTCGACTCTGGTGACCTGGCAGAGCTCGGCGCGTGGTGTTATCGCTTCTTCGAAGCCAACGGCTTGCGCGGCCTGCGACCAAATCTCACCGGGGATCTCGACGTTGAAAAGGTGCGGGAGATCGTAGACGAATTTCCGGAGGCTGCGGGCTTTGGCATCGGCACGAAACTCTCCAGCGAGGTTCGTGCAGTGGCTGGAGTAATTTTCAAGCAGTGTCAGATTGACGGACTCCCAACGCTAAAGGCTTCCAACTCGCTCGATAAAACAACGCTGCCGGGGCGCTTGCAACTCTTCCGTGGTGTTGATGCCCGCGGTAGCTATGTGGCAGACGTAACGGGACTCGATGATGACGAAATCGAAATTCCCGGAGCCGTTAGTGTGGAGCGTCTTCTAGTTCCCTTTTGGGAGAACGGACAGCACGCGCCTATTCCTTCGATCGAGAAACAAAAGGCGATGGTGACCGAGCAGCGCCCGCGGTTTCCGGATATCAACACCTATCCACGCTCGTTGAGTTCACGGTTGCAGAGTCTAGTGGAAGACCTGACGGCTCAGATGCGGGCTGACAATTCTGGGTGGCAGGAAGTCGTGGACTTGCCGGAATCGGTGCCAGGTGAATTGGTCGGTAAGTAGATGAATCGGATGAAAGTCGCACCCATCAAAACTACAATAACTTTGACAGACGTTGAGAAGATCGATATCCGGATCGGTACCATCGAAACTGTGGAAGATCTCGAAAACTCGAATAAGCTAGTGCGGCTGGTCGTAGATTTTGGGGATCATAAGCGTCGGATTCTTGCGGGCCTCAAGCAGGAACGTGCTAATCCACGCGAACTCGAAGGTAAACAGGCTTTGTTCGTCGTGAATCTCGAGCCAAAACAGATGGCGGGTGAATTATCAGAAGGCATGTTGTTTGACATCGGTTATAGCGATGGTGAAGTGCCTTGTCTTGCAGTTCCCGAGCGGCAAATGCCGAATGGTAGTCGAGCCGGCTGAGGGGCGCACCAAAACCTTACGAGGAATCAAAAGGAATAAGGGAATCAGTCATGTGCAGAAATATTAAGATGCTTCATAACTTCAAACCTCCGGCAACTGACGAGGAGATCCGCGCCTCGTCGCTCCAGTTTGTGCGGAAGTTAAGTGGCTTTAACAAACCCTCAAAGGCAAATGAGCTCGCTTTTAATCGCGCCGTAGACGAGGTGGCCAAAGCCGCCCACGAGCTACTCGATTCGCTGGTGACGAATGCCCCACCGCGTGATCGCGCGGTTGAGGCTGCCAAGGCTCGCGCGCGTACAGCAGAACGATTTCGTGAGACAGGCGTAAGCGGATAACAAGCGCTGTCAGTTCACTTCGTTTTTAACCTCTCTCTAACTCCCCATCAGGAGGTGGAACGTGCCAAAACTGAACTGGAGCAGAATCATCATCGGTGGTCTGATCGCCGCAGTCATTTGTTTCCTAACTGACGGCTTCTTTCATGAGTCAGTGGTACGGGC
>JBAPXA010000258.1:0-3004 GCA_049283975.1 Pyrinomonadaceae bacterium
AGCAAAGGCACTCTTCCGGCAAAATGCTTGATCGTTTCCAGCGAGACGCCGGCATCGTCTGGTGTGCCTGGACCTGGCGAGATCACAATTTGTTGAGGGCCCTTCGCTTCGATCTCTTCGACGGTTAGCTCATCGTTGCGATAGACCTCGACATCAGCTCCAAGCTCGCAGAAATATTGCACGAGGTTGTAGGTAAAGGAGTCGTAGTTATCGATTATGAGGAGCAATAGTCTTCAGCTTTCATCCCTGCCTATCGGCGATCCTGAAATTGTTCCACCAGCTTCGCAGCCGTAGGACTCATCACTTTTGTTTCTCTGCCTCACGGAGGTCGTCTGCCAGGGATGATCGCTTGTTTTTTGTTGCCCAGGCAGAAGCAGTCAAGCCATCCTCGTCTTTTAGACGAGGATTGGCTCCGCGCGCCAACAGGAGCTGTGCGAGTTCGTCGTAACCAAACGCGGCAGCCCACATCAGCGGTGTGCCTCCCATCTTATTTTGAATATTTGGATTTGCCGACTTATCAAGCAGCATTTGAGCAACCTTGAGGTTACCGGTTTGGCTGGCGCGGTGCAGGGCCGTGTCGCCCTCCGCATCCTGCAAATTTACGTTTGCGCCTCGTTCGAGCACTTGCGCCACCTCAGGTTCTCTTTGTCGAACGGCGTAAATCATCAACACAGTGGTTCCATCTCCTCGCTGCATATTTACGTCAAGCTTAGGCTGGGCGAGAAGGAGTGCGGATATATCTTCGTGCTTATTTTCAAGAGCGCGAATCAGCGCATTCGCCCCGTTTCGAGCTTGGGAATTAACATCCGCACCACCATCTACCAGCGTCTTCGCGATAACTAAGTCTCCACGCGTCGCTGCTGCAATCAATGCTGTCTCTCCGCGACTTTCGTCTTTCACATTAGGATTCATGCCTGCAGCCAGAAACGCTTTTACTGCTAACACGTCTCCGCCGATAGCCGCACTGAGGAATGACCTGTCGTCGAACTGGTAGCCGCGCAGTTTAAGAAACTGCTTAGCGCCTTCCGGAGTGGTGGTGTTAGTTGTCTGGGTGCAGCCGTTGAAAGACATCAGGGCAACGATCAGCAATACACCCGGCCAAATCCTGCGTTTATTAGTTGAGCGTTTACGGTGTTGTCGGCGCCGGGCAAGTGGAAACCACGGCGCGATTGATGCGGACGGGTCTTTCAGGCTTGTCTCCTTCTTTTGGCGCTGCGTTAATGGCATCTGCCACCTCCATTCCTTTCCGCACTCTGCCAAATGCTGCAAACTTTCCATTGAGATGCTGGCCTTCGCCGACGAGAATAAAGAAGTGAGTACTGGCACTGTTTGGTTCCTCGCCGCGAGCCATCGAGACAATCCCGCGCACATGTTTCACGATACTGGGTTCGTCCGGCAGTTTGCGTGAAGCACGTTGGGATAATTCGACACTCCACTTCTCACTGGTCGCTAGATTGCCACCCTGAATTACGAAATCTTTCACGACACGACTGAAGGTTGTTGAATCCAGGGAACCGGTCGCAGCAAGATTCAGAAAATTGCGCACGCTTTCCGGTGCAACTTCCGGCATTAATTCAATCTCAATTGAGCCTGCTTCGGTCTCGAGCGTAACGCACTGATCACGCATCTTCTCTACCGAGGCGCCATCAAATGGATCGGCTTGAGTGGTTGGGGCAGCTGCCGGCCGCGCGTTCGCTTTTTTTAGAGGCTCGTTGGCGCCGGCTGGCTTTACAGGTGGGGTGGACGTGGGCACTGGCTCCTGACCCTGCACGGAGACGGTAATGAAACAGATTGTTAAGAAAAGAAAGGCTCGCATCAAATCCTCGGTCAGTAGTCAGTGGTCGGTGGTATCGGACGACCATGTCAGAACCGGGGGCGGTAGTGACCGGGTCAAATTAGGGGGATGCGACGCCGAGAGTTTCCATCCTTACCTTAGCTTCGTTGAGTTCTGGACCGGTCGCTACCGCTTCCGGTTCTGATTTTCTCGACCCATGGAAGAGACCGCCTCTTTCTACTACCTACTGCCTCCTGCCTACTGTCTAGTTCTTCAAATTATCCGATTTGCTGCCAACCAATGTCCGCCATCTACAACCAGTACCGCGCCGTTGATATAGCTTGCCGCGTCAGAACAAAGAAAAATCGCCGCCTTTTCAATGTCAGCAATCTCGCCAAATCGGTGCAGCGGAATCTGCTGCCGTAGTTGTTCCTTGATCGGTTCAGGCACCAGGCGCTTCATTCCTTCAGTATCGCCAATTGGTCCCGGAGCGATAGCGTTCACCCGAATGCCATGCCGGCCCCATTCCACTGCAAGATTTCTTGTGAGCGCGTCGACTCCCGCCTTTGCCGCCGAAACGTGTAGTTGCAGCGGCGTTCCCAGGTAGTGCAGCGTGGCGCTGATATTCAGAATCTGTCCCTGATTCTTCTTTAGTTCCGCGAACGCTGCGCGACAGACGTTGAAAGTGCCTTTGAGATCAATGTCGACGACGGTGCCGAATCCGTTTGGTGAAAGTTCTTCCGCCGCACACAAAAAGTTTCCCGCCGCGCCGTTGACCACGATATCCAGCTTGCCGAAGCGATCGATCGTCGTTGCGATTGCGGCGGCAACTGCTTCAGGTTCGCGTACATCGGCGGCCACGGCAATAGCTTCGCCCCCATTTGCTTTGATCGCTGCGGCGGCCGGCTGGAGGTGTTCTACCTTGCGACTCACGAGCGCCACGCGCGCCCCTGCTTCTGCTAGAGCACGCGCGACGCCCCCGGTAATTCCGGTTCCACCGCCGGTGACGAAGGCAACGCGTCCACTCAGTATTTTGTCGGCAAAGATATTTGTGCTCATTAGTTTGCTCAGTTCTCGTTCAATAAAGTTGTGCTCTCTCGTTTCAGCAACCCGATCAGATCATCCACGTGGCGAGATTCAGTAAGGAAGCTGTTGATGTTCACGCGCAAGGCACGGCGGCCATGCAACACAGTAGTTGTAATCCAGGCTTCGCCGCTCTTTTCTATCAGT
>JBAPXA010000259.1:0-4163 GCA_049283975.1 Pyrinomonadaceae bacterium
GTAGTCACGTAGCAGATGCTCGGCGACTGCATCGCCCAGGTCCATCTCCTGGCGTTCGGTAAAGATGTTCGGGCTGGATGCCTGACCGAGGCCGGGAGGTAGACACTCTTGCTGCGCGGCAAGCCGAGGAGCGGAAGCGAAGAACAAGCCAATCAGGCTGAGCAATAAACCGCTGGCCTGGAGACGAGGAGACTTGGAGGAAAACTTCATGATGTGATTCCTGAGGAGAAAGACCCGATTAAATCGTTGGAGAACTGCTTCTGTTTGGTAATGACTAACTACGATTCGGTGAGTAGGTCAGCAACACGAGGGTTAAAGTACTTGGCAATTGGTAAAAAGTCTACTCAAATGTGCGGCTGAGGTTTCGCGCTGAAGGCACTCAGATTTGTGCGGCTACCATGGTCGTGAATTCGTTCCAGAACCCGCAGCGCGAGGGAAAGAGCATTCCGACCCTCCAGGCCAGATACAGGCGACGGCAATCCATCTTTTGCGGCTGCGAAAAATTCAACTAGTTCCGTCCGCAGTGGTTCCACATCGAGGACGTCGAGATTTTGCACATGCACGCCCGGCCACAGGCCCTCGGCCGTTGGCGGTGCGAGACCACTGATTGAGGCGCGCTTCGTAGTGTAGTCAACGGCGACATAGTCGTGCGGCTGAAAGAAACGCATCTTGCGAATCTTCTCAGTGCCGACGCGGGATGCGGTAATGTTGGCGACCGCTCCGGATGAAAATTCGAGACGCGCGTTAGCGGCGTCTACCTTATTTGTGAGGATCGGAATTCCCACAGCATGAAGTTCTGTTACCGCTACGTCTTCACCGACCAGCCACTGCACAATATCCAGATCGTGAATCATCAGATCCAAAACCACGTCGATGTCTAAAGAGCGCGCCGTGAATTCGCCGATCCGATGGATTTCGAAGTAGACAGGGTTGCGCACGTGGGGCCGGAGCGCAATGAGTGCGGGGTTGAACCTTTCGAGATGCCCGACCTGTAATACTGCCTTTCCTTTTTCGGCGGCGGCAATCATCTGATCAGCTTCCGCAAGCGTGCGCGCGATCGGTTTTTCAACGAGAACGTGAATACCTTTTTCCAGTAGCCCGCACGCGATTTCACAGTGAGACACGGTGGGGACTGCCAGGCTGACAGCCTCTACTTTTCCCAACAGCTCGCGCCAGTCTGTGATCCAGGCGACATTTCGTTCTTCACCGATCGCCCGCGCGGTTTCCGCGTTTTGATCGCAGACGGAAACAAACTGAGACAAACCCTCGGCGGCGAGCGTCGCGTGAAGGCGAGCATGTTGTCGTCCTAAGTGGCCGACTCCGATGACAGCGGTGCGCAAGGACACGATTTTACTGTTTTCTCTTTTTGCTCTAGGTTAGGTGCGTTTTGGGGACAGAAGCGACAGGTCACATTTTCCTGCCTTCTGCTTAGTGCTACTGCCTACTGTTCTTCGCGGAGCGACTATACTTGCAACTTCCAACCCTTGCCAAGCGAGTCTGGCTTTTACTCTTTTTTGCCGTCATCGTCATTTATTTCTACGGGCTTGGTGCCTTTCCTCTTCTCGGACCAGATGAGCCGCGCTATGCGCAGGTAGCGCGCGAGATGTTTCAACGCGCTGATTTGATCACTCCCACACTGGGTGGCCATACCTGGTTTGAAAAGCCCGCCCTCCTTTACTGGATCATGATGGCCGCTTTCAGTCTATGCGGCAGCTCGGAAGCGGCCGCGCGACTAGGACCGGCGCTTTTTGGTTTGCTGACAGTGGTCGCAGTGTATTGGGTGGGTCGCAGCGTCGCCAGAACAAGCAGCGATAGCGAATTGTGCGGAGCCGGCGCCTGGAGCGCCCTCGTTACCGCCTCGATGATGGGCATCATGGTTTTTTCTCGTGCCGCGAGCTTTGACATCATCGTGACCATGACAATCACCTGGGCGTTAGGCTTTTTCTTTGTGCACGAACTGGAAGGGGACGAAAGGCGGCGGCGACTTTTGCTCGTCGGATTCTACGTCTTCGTTGGCCTGTCGCTGTTGGCGAAAGGTCTGGTCGGGATTGTGATCCCGTTTGGCGTAATTGCCATGTACCAACTGATGCGCCGGGCGTATCTATCACGGTGGTTTTTGCGGTCGCTGCTGTGGGGGGTACCGCTCGCCTGTGCCGTTGCGGCGATTTGGTATGGACCTGTAATTGCCCGTCATGGCTGGCCATTCATCGACGAGTTCATTGTGCAACATCACTTCGCGCGCTACTTCTCTAACAAGTATCGGCATCCCGGACCAGTCTATTTCTATGTGCTCGTCCTGATTCCTCTCACTCTACCGTGGACCGTGTTAGTAGTTGACGCACTCTCGCGGATTAGCTCCTGGAAGTGGCGGGGCACGGATTCGTTGGACAAGTTAAGAGTCTTCAGCTTCGCCTGGTTGCTGCTGCCACTCGCACTCTTTTCGTTCTCGGGTTCAAAACTCGCGGGTTACATCTTGCCAGTGTTACCGGCGACCGGGTTGTTGGCGGGACTTCGCGTGGCGCGACTTACGTCTCAGGAATCGGGACGCTCTCTGGCGCTGCGAGCAACTGGCGCGCTACTGCTGCTGGGTGCAATCTTTGGCGCAGTGGTTTCGATTCGAGCCGGCTATCTGTCAGTCGGTAGCACGGCGATCGTTGTTGCTCCGCTGCTGATCGCTGGCTTTATGAATTTTTTGTTTTCGCAGAAACGAACCCTCGCCGTCTTGGCGGTAGTTTGCGCGTCGCTCTTTTTGCCTCTCCTGATTTTGAACAGTGATCTATTGAAACTCGCTACTCCAGAATCTGTGCGCGAGTTGGTTGCGGCAGCTGACGCCCGCGGCTATGGCGCGGCTCCACTCTATGGTCTCAGCGAAATTGATCGAACGGCAGAGTTTTATGCAGCCGGACGTGTTGCTTATGGCGCTGATGGCGAACCAGTAATATTTGAAAACGCTGGTCAGGTCACGGACGAAGCGACTCGTAGGGGAACCATTCTGGTTCTTGTGCCCAGGGAATACGATCAATTGCTAAGACTAAAAACGCTTGGCGCCGAGGTGATCGGAGACAATGGAAAGTTTGTTTTGATTGCAGTGAGGCCAGGTTGATTTCGGGAAACTAGCGGAAGTTGCGGTCCAGGAAATCGATTACCAGTCTGTCGTAGCCTTCCCCTTGCTCACCCGTTGCGGAGGGAAGTTTAAAGCCGGTCAATGGCAAGTCAGTCCTTATTTCGAGATTAGCTTTGTTGGGGAAGCAAGCGGCGAGAGCAATCGTTGAATCGCGTAGATAACCCGCGTCGACCCCGGACAACAGCAGGACTTCTTGCTCCTTCAGTCTCGCCGCAAGTTCACACGTCGTAGTATTGTCAAATCGACCAAGGAAGTAAGCCTTGGTTGCGGTGCGCGCAAGAAAACGTATCGGGCTATTGTCTATCTCTAAATCGTCCCGCACCGCGGCAAGTAACACGTCCTCCGGATCGCGCGGCAGCGAATCCAAAACGAGCACTTGTATTCCGGCATCGTTCGCCGCCGCCCGAAGCGCTGCGTAACCACCCATCTCGACTCCGTAGAGCCCCACCTTCTCGCCCACGAGTGTTTGTCCGTCCACACTCTTCAGAGTACGAAGGTAATCCAGCGCCGCCTGAATGTCGTCGCCTTCAATCGAACCGAATGAGGTCCAGGAAACGCTGGGGTTCAGTCCGTGTCCTCGTAGATCCGGCCAGAGAATAGTGGCGCCGGTCGCTTCATTGATCTTGATGCCGAGATTGAAGAACCACGAACGGTCGACGCCGTAGCGGTGGGCCAGGATTATCGCGGGAGCCCCCGCACCACCCTTTAGTAACCAGCCGCGGGCCGTGGTGTTGTCGCGATTGCGCCAGGTTTGATCGGAGACTTTGAGGGCGGGACCACTGAATTCTGCGAACGCCGCCGGAGTGACCAGATAAGCGGAGCGCGGCGGTCGCGTGACGCCGTAAACAATAAACGCCAGGGCGACGACAAGCGCCACCACCAGCAACAGCAATATAGGTAGCAGCGACTTGAGGAACTTCTTACCTAACCGTCTTCGTCGGGCCATAGTCAACGAGTGGGGAGGATTCAGAACGTTTGAGGCAATAAGTCCAGCGCTTCAGTCAAACGGATCCGCTTCCTGGCTGATGCGAAGGTAGTC
>JBAPXA010000260.1:0-12791 GCA_049283975.1 Pyrinomonadaceae bacterium
TTACTGCGTTGCACATAGTGCTTGGTGAGCAGGCGCCAAAACTTCTCGGCCTGGAAAGAGCGGAACGCGTCGCTCTTGCAGTCTCCCTGCCGATGAAGTCGTTTTATCGTATTTTCCAGTGGCCGATTCGCGCTCTCGATTGGGCCAGCGCACGAACAGTGCGCCTCTTTGGCCTAAAAGCGTCTTCCGAGCATGGCTCGATCTATACCGAGGCTGAGCTACGACAGTTGATTGACGTCTCGCGACAAAGTGGGCACCTGCGCGCCGAAGAGCGACGCCTGATTCATCGAGTGTTTGAGTTTTCTGACACGCTCGTACGCGAGGCGATGGTGCCGCGGACGCAAATTGCCGCGCTCTCGAGCGAATGTACGTTGGAAGAGATTGCAAACGCCTTTGAGCAATATCGCTACTCACGACTGCCGGTTTATCGCGAATCGATCGACGACGTGATTGGGTTTGTTCACAGTAAAGACATCATGCCCTACCTGCTGCAACCGGAAACCTTCAAATTGAAGGATGTGATCCAGCCGCCGCTTTACGTAGTGGACACTGCGCGTCTTGAAGACGTGCTGCGGCAGATGCAGCGCGGCAAATCCCACTTCGGATTCGTGGTAGATGAACATGGCGGCTTAGAGGGAATCATTACCCTCGAGGACCTGCTAGAAGAGATTGTCGGCGAGATTTCTGACGAGCACGACGAAGAAGTTAACGAGCAGATCACGCAAGTCTCTGACTGCGAATATCAGTTGGAGGGCGGACTCGCCGTTCGCGATTTGAATCGCCGTCTGAAGCTTTCGGTTCCGGAATCGGAAAGCTACACAACGATCGGCGGGTTTTTGATGACGGCCGCCGGCCATGTACTAAAACCCGGCGAGCTGGTTCGTCACAACGGCCTCCTGTTTAAAGTAGAACGCGTGGAGCGCCGCCGCGTCGTGCGCGTGAAACTAACTCTCACACCGGCAGCCCCAGAGGCTGAGACCGCGCCAACCGCTGAAGGGGCACGTGCGGCTGGATAAACCTCTTCGCCGTTGGCGGTAGCGTATTTCAGAAAACTCTGTAGGGTCGCCCCTCCGTGGGCGCCCCATTTTCACAACGTGGGGCGGCCACGGAGTGCCGCCCCTACAGCAAATTCGCACGCCTCACGCTTTTCCTCCTTCCCTGGAATCACAGTGCAACGTGATAAAGTTGTAATCGCGAAAACGCCTTAACATTCTTTGTCCTTAGGAGTTGACTAAGATGAGCTGGATTGATCTGGTCCAAGCGCGAGAGATACTGGACTCCCGCGGTAATCCTACAGTAGAAGCGGAAGTCACGTTGGTCGGCGGTGAGGTCGGCAGGGCCGCCGTTCCCTCAGGGGCTTCAACTGGCGAGCACGAAGCCGTGGAACTTCGCGATGGCGATAAGAAACGCTACCTGGGAAAGGGCGTCTTAAAAGCCGTGCGCAACGTCAACGACATAATTGCTCCCGAGCTTGAAGGACTGGATGCTCTCGATCAGGCCGAAGTTGATGCCGCTCTGCTGGCATTGGACGGCACCAAGACCAAATCGAAGTTGGGAGCAAATGCATTGCTCGCCGTCTCGCTGGCGACCGCGCGCGCGGCGGCTGAGTATTTAGAAGTGCCGCTTTACAAATATCTCGGTGGACCAAACGGCAGGACACTCCCCGTGCCCATGATGAACATCATCAACGGCGGTGCCCATGCCGATAACAATGTCGACTTCCAGGAATTCATGATAGTGCCCGTGGGCGCTGCTAATTTCTCCGAGGCCCTGCGGATGGGTGCGGAAATCTTTCACGCCTTAAAATCAGTCTTGAAGAAGAAAGGCTACGCCACCAGCGTCGGCGATGAAGGCGGGTTTGCGCCTAACCTGCGTTCGAATGAAGAAGCGATCGAGACAATTCTCGAATCGATTCCGCAAGCCGGTTATCAGGCGGGCAGCGATTGTTTGTTGGCACTTGATCCCGCGGCCAGCGAGTTCTACGACGGTAAGTCGTATGTCTTTAAGAAAAGCGACAAACGAAAATTATCAAGCGACGAGATGGTGGCTTACTGGAAGAACTGGACTACTCAGTATCCTATCGTCTCGATCGAGGACGGCATGGCGGAAAATGATTGGGACGGATGGAAAACTCTTACTGACGAGATTGGATCGCGCGTGCAACTGGTCGGCGACGATCTGTTTGTCACCAACACCGAGTTCCTGCGCAAGGGCATCGAGCGCGGCGTCGCCAACTCAATCCTGATCAAGGTCAACCAAATCGGCACGCTCAGCGAAACACTCGACTGCATCGAACTGGCGAAGACTAGCGGTCGGACGGCAGTGATTTCTCACCGCTCCGGTGAGACCGAGGATCCGTTCATCGCCGATCTCGCAGTGGCTACGAATGCCGGCCAAATTAAGACTGGTTCGCTTTCACGCACCGATCGGATTGCGAAATACAATCAGCTGCTGCGCATCGAAGCAGACTTACGATCAGCGGCACGCTACCCGGGACGCTCCGCTTTTCATCAGCTCTCGCAGAATTCGGAAAGCCGGACTAAGAAGACACGGGTCGCGAACGCAAAGCGATGACTACAATGAGTGACTCATGGCAGAAAGGCGACTTTCTGATCAGCACCGAGCGGCAGCGTCTCGATCGGGAAATGATCCACGACTTCCTCTCGAGCGAATCCTACTGGGCGAAGGGTCGTGATTTGGAGGTGGTCAACCGCGGTATCGACAACTCACTGAGTTTCGGAATCTATCACGGCGCGAAACAAGTAGGTTTCGGCCGTGTGGTAACCGATTACGCCACCTTCGCCTGGGTGGCTGACGTTTTTGTGGTCGAAGAATACCGAGGTCAGGGTTTGGGAAAGTGGCTAATTGAAGTGATGCTGTCTCACCCGCAACTACAGGGCTTTCGCCGATGGGCCCTTTCGACTAGAGACGCGCACGAACTCTATCGAGGTTTTGGCTTCAACGAATTGGCGCGACCGGAGCGCTGGATGGAGCGACCCGATCCGAACATGCGCGAAAGTCCCGACTACTGGCAGAGAGCGCCCCAATAGATTTCTTCTGGCTAACCGATTCAGATGACCACTGCAAAACAAAGCGGGCCGCTCGCGCTGATCATCATCGACGGCTGGGGTTATTCACCCGTGCGTGAAGGAAATGCAATTGCGCTTGCCGACACGCCTTATTACGACCAATTGCTGAACGACTATCCACACACACTGCTCGAGGCTTCCGGAACGCGCGTCGGCTTGCCGCCCGGAATCATGGGCAACTCTGAAGTTGGCCATCTAAACATTGGATCGGGCCGCGTCATTCGCATGGATGTGTCGCGCGTGGACTATGACATTTCGACTGGCGAGTTCTTTAAGAATCCCGTGCTGCTCGCAGCTATGGATGAGGTGAAGCGAAATGGCAAGGCGCTTCATCTGCTGGGCCTGCTTTCCGACGGGCAGGTCCATTCGTCTCTGGGGCATCTCTACGCGTTGCTGCGCATGGCCCAAAGTCGGGAACTCGATCGGGTCTTCATACACTGCTTTCTCGATGGCCGCGACACGCCGCCTGCTTCGGCGGTTGATTACATTGTCCAGTTGCAAAAACAGATTGACGAGATTGGTTGTGGAAAAATCGCTTCGCTGGTGGGTCGCTATTACGCAATGGATCGTGACAAGCGCTGGGAACGAACGCAACGCGCCTATGAGCTGTTAGTAAACGGAGTAGGCCAACCCAGCGTTGCCGCTATTGACGCCATCAAACAATCCTACACACGAGGAATCACGGACGAATTTGTAGAACCAATAACGATCGTTTCAGAGGCGGCTCAGCCAATAGCAACGATCCGGGACGGAGATGCGGTCATTTTTTTCAATTTTCGTCCCGATCGTGCACGCCAGTTAACGCGGGCGCTCGCGGTTCCAGGTTTTAGTGAGTTTCCCCACGCGCATCATCCGCAGATTAAGTTTGTATGTTTCACGCTCTACGACCGAACCTTTGGCCTTCCGATCGCCTTCGGACCGCATGACCATAACAATGTGCTGGCACAAGTCTGGGGCGGCCAGACGGTGAACAATTTTCGACTTGCCGAAACGGAAAAGTATGCGCACGTAACCTATTTTTTTAACGGCGGTGTAGAGAAGGAATATCCCTGCGAACGGCGGCTGCTCGTGCCTTCGCCCAAAATCGCAACCTATGATCTGCAACCGGAAATGTCTGCGTTCAAGGTAACCAAGGAGTTGTTGACAGCGATTCAGGCAAACGAAACGAACATCTTCGTCGTTAACTATGCGAACCCAGACATGGTGGGCCACACCGGGAAACTCGACAAGACAATCGAGGCTTGCCAGTATGTTGATACCTGTTTGGGCTGGATCACAAAAGCGGTGCGTCAGGCCGGAGGCATTACTATGATCACTGCCGACCATGGCAACGCGGAGCAAATGATCAATCTCGAAACTGGTCAACCACACACCGCACACACCTCAAACCCAGTTCCGTTTCATCTAATTGACGATGCTGCCCGCGGGTTGCAGTTGCGTGCCGGCGGGGCGCTCGAAGATGTGGCGCCTACAATTCTCGGTCTCATGGGAATCCAATCACCGGCAGAAATGACGGGACGCGACCTGCGTGAATCGTAAGACAACATGAGTTGCGGTAAGTGAGTTGCGGTAAGTGAGTTTTGAGCCACAAAAGATTCTGGTGATCGACTTCGGCCAGCTAGGCGATGTCGTACTCAGTTTGCCGGCTTTGCGTGCGATCCGTGCAAGATTTCCTCGCGCCCACGTCACCATAGCTGTTGGTAAACCAGGCGCCGAAGTTATCAACTTGTCAGGTTATGGAGACGACACGATCGTCGTTGATCGCGTGGCTTTGCGCGACGGCTTTAAACCACTCTCAGTTTTTCGGGTGATTGAATTAGTAAAGGATGTCCGCCGGCGCAAATTTGATTTTGTGATCGACCTGCACAGTCTTTCAGAAACGAACCTGTTAGGCTTTCTTTCCGGCGCACCCAAACGGCTTTACGCGCGCCGCCACGGGCGTTCGCTCGAGTATCTCGCAAACTTTCGTCCCCGCCCGCCCGCCGAAGCCGAAACCTCCGAACGACATTTGATCGATCGTTACCTGGATGTACTAATTCCGTTGGGGGTTAAGAGCGCCGAGCGTGTGCCGCAACTGAAGACGAAACCAGCTGACGATCGGGTCGTCGATCAGATTCTCAGCAGAGCGAAAGTTCCGTCGGGCACGCCCCTGGTAGGATTGTTTCCCGGCGCTGGCCATCCGGGCCGCCGCTGGCCGTTAGAAAAGTTCGCGGAGCTGGCTGATTACTTAATGCGCAATGACGGCGTAAGGGTTTTGGTGTTCGCCGGACCGGAAGAGCAAGCATTAGTTAGCGAGATGCGCACAATTTTTCCGCCCCACACATTGCTCCTGGACAAACTTACTATCACTGAACTTGCCGCTGCTCTTGCTCGGCTCGCCGTTTTTGTTTCCAACGACACTGGTCCGATGCACATTGCTGTCGCAGTTGGAACTTCCGTCGTCGCCTTGCTCGACCGCCCGACTCCCAATAGCTTCGTGCCGATCGAAAGTAATCACCGCGTGATGTATGGAGAGCGGATTAGCGACATCACTACCGATGAAGTCTACGCGGTCGCCCGCGAATTGCTGGTAGGCAATCGCATGTCAAACATCTTCGCCCGATAAACCAGTAATGCTCAATCGAAGTAATTGCCCAGCGACTTCCTCGCAGATACTCCGCTATATCTTTCTCTTCCTTACTCTCACAACGCTCTTTAGCGCCTGTAACACGCCGCCGGTTGCGAATGAGCCGCCTCATGATGAGCAGCAGACTCCACTCAACAACTCAAGCCCGTCTGCTAGCGGTCAGGCGAATGTTGTTGATGGCGAACTCGCTCTCGAGATTGATCACTTGCTCGATAACGGTGAACTCGCCTCAGCGCGCTGGGGTGTGTCCGTGGTTTCCCTGAAAGACAAGCGTGTCTTCTATCAACGAAATGCCAATAAGCTCTTTACGCCCGCTTCAAACATGAAACTCTTTCCCACCGCCGTTGCTCTGGAGCTACTAGGTGCGGACTATCGCTGGCGGACTTCCGTTTACGCCGCCACCGCACCGGATGCCGGTGGCACCGTGAACGGAGATCTTGTGCTTTACGGACGCGGTGCACCTGACCTCACTTCCGTCGCCAGCAATAATGAAGAGAGCCCTAACTCGCTCGATCAACTGGCGACGGCTCTTTATGACAAGGGTGTGCGGCATATCCGCGGCAACGTGATTGGCGACGACAGCTACTTTCGCGGCAATCCGCTAGGTGATGGGTGGCAGTGGAATGATGTGCAGTGGTACTACGGCGCGGAGGCGAGCGCTCTCTCGATAAATAATAACGAAACTTCCATCAACGTACTTCCGCCTGAAAACCGGGAACCCTCTCCTGTTATCCGCGTAGCCGATCCAACGGGCTATGTGACGGTAGATAACAGGATGGCAACGAGTGCTGCCGGAGAGCGAATGACGCTCGGGATACAGCGTGGCCTATCTGACAACAGTGTCCGCGTTTGGGGCACGTTTCCAACCGGCAGCAAAGGCTTTGGCGCCAGGCTCGCAGTTCACCGGCCAGCTTTGTGGGCCGCTAAATTTTTTTTGGGAGCCCTCAAAGCGCGTGGCATTACGGTGGACGGAAACGCCTTAACGCGAGATGCGCACGAACCGATTGCTGCTCGATTTGATCCGCAGCAGGCTCGTGAGCTCGCTTCTGTTTTCAGTAGACCATTGCGCGAGATCATTAAGGCGACGAACAAGGGAAGCATCAATCTTTATGCTGAGCTGATCCTGCGAACTTTGGGTCGCGAACGGGCTGCTCTCCTGCCGGCACCTGAGGCGAGCGCGCGCGAGTTCGGAGACGATGAGGTCGGCCTGGCAATCATCAAACTTTGGCTAAATCGTTCACAGGTGCCAACCCAGAGATTAGCACTTCATGACGGCTCCGGCCTTTCACGTCTTAACCTGATTTCGCCCCAAGCCTTCGTCCAGTTGCTGATGGCGCTGGAGCGGAGTCCTAACAGTCAGGTTTTTCGCGATTCACTGCCCCTTTCCGGCCGGGACGGCACGCTCGGTTACCGGCTCAAAGATTATGCTGAACGCGTATCCGCCAAGACTGGCTACCTAACCTATGACGCGGCCTTGTCGGGCTTCGTCACTACGGCGGAAGGCGAAGTCTTAGCTTTTTCAATCATTTGCAACGACGACACGGGAAGAGCCAGTAGCGGTCGCCTAATTGACCAAATAGTCAGCCTGCTAGCCGCCTACCCCGCCCGAAACCCAGAAAAAGCCCCTAAATGACGTGGCTTTCGGCTGCGTTTTCCCTAGACAAACACCGTTCAACTCGCTATGATTGGCCTGCCGCACTCCAAAAGCGGCCTCGGTTCTAGCGGTCAAAACCCCTCCTCACGTAATTCAATCAAACTTGTCCGACATCCTCAGCGATTCAGGAGTTAATCATGTTCACACGCATCAGCGCCCCTGTTCTATTTGCCGTCGCCTTCCTGGCAAGTGGCAGCAGCCTGGCCCAATCAAATCTAAGCGCCAAGGTTAATACCCTTCAGCCGCGCACTGTCAGCGCTCCGGTTGAGAGCGACCGTGTTAAGGACGGGCTGGTCGGTCCTGTGCGCCGGGTGCGCACCGAAGTTGTTAAGTTGTTAGCAACCGAAGGTCGAATCGTCGAAGGCAAGCGCTCGTTGCTCGAGCTTGTAGCCTACGACTTGAGAGGCAACAAGGTTGAGAACCAATACTTTCCCGTAGCGGGAGCCACCCTTACCGGCAAAGAGACCTACAAGTACGACGACAAGGGCAACATCAGCGAGATGATCCTGTTGAATGACGATGGCTCGCTTCTCAGCAAAGAAACATATAAATACGAATTTGACTTTGCGGGGAACTGGAACAAGATGACGACCTCTGTCGCCGTTGTCGATTCCGGCAAGATGAGTTTTGAACCTACCGAAATTACCTACCGCTCGATCATGTACTATCTCGACGAGAACATGGTGAAGATGGCGACTGCACCGCCTCCTACCGCCGCAGTGCAACCGAATCCGGTTCCGGCCCCGGTAAACCCGACGAGCAACAATGCGGTGAAGACAGGTGTGGAGCCCAAACCGCAGCCGCCCGTCGAAGTGGCCACAAACAAACAGCCTGCCGGTAATAAGGCGGCTCAAGTTCCCACAACTTCAATGAGTGGGGAGCGTTTAAGCGCGGGCAATCCGGTCGAAGTGAAGAATCCAATGGCAAACTCCACCAACTCTCCGGCAGTTCTTCTCGATGCTGAACCTCCGCCGAGTTCGGAGCCCAAGCCGATTTTACGACCAATCTCTGGTGGCGTGCTGAACGGATCTGCTACCTACTTGCCACCTCCGATGTATCCGGAAACGGCGAAGCGCATGCGCACTGCGGGCGTGGTGACAGTGGAAGTGGTAATTGGTGAAAGCGGGAAAGTGATCTCCGCTAACGCCACTAACGGACCGGCGACTCTACGTGAAGCGGCGATTCAAGCAGCGCTCCGAGCACGTTTTTCTCCCACTAAACTTTCCGGCCAGCCCGTGAAAGTATTCGGCACGATCAGTTACAAGTTCTCCCTCTCGCAGTAACTCAGTAGCGGCGCTGGGTAAAACATCCGCGCGCCGCTGCTTTTCCCCCTCCACCAAATCTCTCTTCCCGATAGTAGGAGCTACTCTCATGGCATTGACGGGACACCTCAGCGACCTTTCACTTTCCGAACTCATTGAGTTCTTTTGTAATCAACGCAAATCGGGACGCCTTAGAGTTCTTTATCCGCAAGGGTCGGGATATTTCTACTTGCAAGCCGGTTCAGTAATTCATGCGCAGATTGGTGTGCTGCGCGGAATTGACGCTGTCTATTACGCGCTCACCCTTGCAAATGCGAAGTTCGAATTCAGTGGCTCCGCGGAGGCCCCGGAACGCACTATTAACCAACCCTGGACCCAGGTAGTTCTGGAGGGGTTACGCCGTCTTGACGAAGGCATCGCCCCTGCAGAAGCGTTTCCTGAGGGCTTTGCACCCGACGCCGAAGATGCAAAGCCGATCACTAAAGCGGTGGAGGGCGATCAGGGACACCACTCTCACGTGCCTGGGTTCCTCTCGTTCATGAATACCGATTCGCCTAAGCGCAAACCATTATTCGCGGGAGCAGTTGCCGTAGCTTTGCTGGGAAGCGTAGCCGCCATCGGCGTCCCCGCTGGTTGGTACACTGGCAGCAAGGCAGCCGCAGTTGTAGCTGAGGCCCCAGTCGTTCCTACGCCCGTGGCGCAGCCCGAGGTTGTTCCTTCGCCGGAGGCCACCGCAGTTGAATCACCCGTGTCGAGTTCTTCACCACAAGACGCAGGAGCATTAGCGTTGAGAAAACAGCGTGAGCGGGATCGCGCGAAGGCTCGTGAGGAAAAAGCAGCATTCAGCGCCGCCACAACTTCTCCGGGAGCACCCAGTAACAGTTCCGGAGCTAAGAAAGTTTCCGTGACCGTTACTTACGATGAGTCGGGTCGCGTGGTCCAAGCTTCCGGTGGAGACGCTTCGGCGTTGCGCATCGCGCGGCAGAAACGTTTCCCTCCAGGCAAAGCCGGATCGGCGACCGTCACGATTCCGATTAATTAGAATTCGCGAATTAAGAACCAGCCGAAAGTTTAGCCAGTCCCAGTATCACCAGCAGCGCTCGCTTTAAACCAAGATGACGATCGCGTGGGTCGTACCACTCTGCGATCGTATGTTGGTTTCCGGAGGTGCCACCGGCGCCGAGCGTAATGGCGGGGATACCCAGCGCGATCGGGACATTCGCATCAGTTGAGGCACGTTCCAATACCGGCGTGCCTGCCAGAGCGCGAGTCGCCTCCAGCGCCAGTGAGACAATGTGGGAATGAACCGGCGTTTCGCCGCTCGGTCGGTCGCCGATAAGATTCATACTGAGTTCGAGGGGCGGCGTGTCTTTGCGACTGATGGCGTTCTCCTGCTCGAAAGCTTCCCGAACCATGCGGCGAAAGAAAGCGTCCAGCCGCACTAACTCATCCTCGCTGATCGAACGTAGATCTACTTCCATCGAGGCTTCCTCTGGGATCGCGTTGATACTTGAACCGCCTGAGACGCGTCCGACGTTGAAACTTGTCCGTGGATCCAGCGGCGCAGGATAGGCGGCGAGGCTCGAGATGGCGCGACCCAGGGCGTGAACCGGATTAGCTAAGCCAAAGTCCCCCCAAGAGTGCCCGCCAGGCCCAGACAAAAGAACGCGATAACGTCGCGAACCCAGCGCCCCATTAGTAATTTGTTCCAGACCGGCGCCATCCAGGCTGATGAACGCGGCAATTTTTCCCGCCCACTTACCGGCATTGAAGAGGTGGCGTACGCCCCGGAGATTACCTTCGCCTTCTTCTCCGACAGTGCCGACGAATAGGATCGAAGTATCGACTTGAACCTTGTTAGTGACCAGGGCACGCGCGATTGCGAGCAGCGCAGTCAATCCGCAACCGTCGTCAGAGATTCCCGGCGCGAGTAAGCGATTGCCGCTTCGGCGCAACTGCAAATCCGTCTCTGCGGGAAAGACTGTGTCCAGATGCGCGCTGACAACCAGCAGCGGCGCCGCTGTGCGACCTGCATATAACGCCAGGCAATTTCCTGCTTCATCGATCTCCGCCTGAACTAACCCAGACTCACTGAGTTTGCTGCGGAAATATTCGGCCCGCCGCTGCTCTCCAAATGGCGGCGCGGCGATGGCTGAAATCTCGATTTGTTCTGCGGTGATCTTGTCGGCCTGCGATTCGAAAAGCCGAAACGCCGCCTGCACCTGCTGGGCGATCAGCAGTTCCTGCACTACAGTGTTTGAAGTTGCCGGCGTGCTCATGGAAGTTATGACGTGAAAACCCGCGCCCTGAAACGTTAATTATGATTATGTTGTCAGCATCTCTTGCGGCTGCTAGGATCGCAATTGAGTTGCTTGTAGAATTGTTCCCCTCACTAACAATTTCGGAAAACACTTTTGGGACTGTTCCCAGTCTAGCCTGAATTCGGAAAACGTCTTTATCATGGCTTTCCTGAAGATCACTGATGCCAGCGGCCGCCAGTGGCAGTATAACTTTCCCGCACAAGGCGTGTGCAACATCGGCCGTGCGCCGGACAACGCGGTCGTAATTGACGACCCTCGCGCCTCGCGCTATCACGCACACATCAAGTCGGAAGACGGTAAATTCACTATCGTTGATGGCGCTGTGATCAATGGCCAACTGCGTCGTAGTGCCAACAAAGTCTTTATCAATGGTGAACCAAAGCCGGAATGGGATCTCAAGAACGGGGATCGCATCACAATCGGCGCCAGCACGCTCAGGTTTGAGCAGACTGTCGAGGAGCGCACCAGCGAAGTACGCTACGACGACAAGCCGCTCGGCCACACGCAACTGCTGATCTCCGCTAACGATGTGATGACCAGCATGATGTCCGATAAGCCGAGCGCGGTCTCAGCAGCGCCCGTGCGCGACAAAATGCTCGACACGCTCCAGCGCAAGGCAAATATCCTGAGCGCACTTTACGAGATGAGCAAGACGCTGGGCTCCGAATTTAACCTCGACGCCATCTTTGCCAAGGCAACCGACGTTATTTTCCGAGCCACGCCTGCCGATCGTGTCGTAGCGCTGCTCGCGGAGAATAATGGCAGCGACAATATTGAGGATGTGCCGCTAACTCCGATTGCCATGCGCGCGCGCGATGAACGGCTCGACGATCATGCCCGGAAGCTAAGCATCGGACGCACAATCACCAGAAAAGTGATGCGTGATCGCGTGGCCCTGCTTTCTCAGGACGCGGCTTCGGATGCCGAGTTTGCCGGCGTCGATTCAATCGTTTCCCAGGGTGTCCGTTCTACCATCTGTGCCCCGCTCGTCGCGGAGTCGCGCGTCCACGGCGCTCTCTATGCCGATCGGCTCGATCCCTTTGCTGCTTTCAAGCCTGACGATCTGGAATTGATTAGCGCGGTCGCAGCTCAAACTGCCATCGCAGTCGAGAATGCTCGCGCGCACGAACGACTGGCGCGAGAAGAAGTGGCGCGCGCCAACTATAGTCGGTTCCTCCCCGAGTATGTCGTCAAACAGATGCTCGACAATCCGGAGTCGTTCAAACTCGGCGGTGTAAATCAGACGATCACGGTGCTGTTTGCCGACATTCGGGGCTTCACACGTATCTCCGAACACGCGCCTCCGGAGAAGATCGTGGGCCTGCTCAACCGCTACTTCTCCGCCATGACAGATATCATTTTCGCGCACGGCGGCACATTGGATAAATATCTCGGCGACGGCTTGATGGCTCTCTTTGGAGCACCGACCACTACTCCGGAAGATGCCTCGAACGCTTTGAATGCTGCGGTGGCAATGCAGCGACGCGTCATCGGAATTAATACGGAGTTGCGCAGCGAAGGACTCGCGGAAATTGGCGTCGGCATCGGCTTACACACGGGCGAAGTAACCGTCGGTTATATTGGTTCGGAACGACGTTCGGAATATACGGCTATCGGTGATGCAGTTAACACTGCCTCGCGACTCGAGTCGAATGCTCGTGGTGGTGAGATTTTGATTAGCGAGGTGACCGCAAAAGCAGCGGGTAATCGTTACAAGCTTACGAAGCGTGAGCCTATTACCGTGAAGAACCGCGAACAACCTGTCGCTTTGTTTGACGTTGACTGGCAGCGCTCAAGCGGCGCCTTATGAAAGGTACCGGTTGTCGGGTGCTGGGAATA
>JBAPXA010000261.1:0-13932 GCA_049283975.1 Pyrinomonadaceae bacterium
GTCTATAACATGAAGGCCAAGGAGATGTTGATGGGCAAGCCAATGACAATCGCAATGATGCCGGCAAGTGTCAGAATCTTCCCGCGCACGTTGGCTCGCTATTCCGTCCGTTAGTGCACTCCAGCTCTTTCATGGGCGCGTCGCATAATCGATCGGGAAGTTACTTGACGGTTCTGTTGGCGCGCCCTAGAATGCCTCGTCACCTTAAGGGGTGTTCCTCTTCAAGCGGGCATCAGGTAATAAGCATCGGGGAATGCTGCAACTTATGCTCCCACGCACTCAACGACAAAAAGAAATTCTCGACTACATCACGCTTTTCCTCGAGCGGCACGCTTACGAACCGTCTTACGCACAGATCGCCAGACACTTCGGCGTTAAGTCGCGAGCAACGATTGCTAAACACGTCGCTGCTCTTGAACGCCGCGGTCTGCTGACACGCAAGAACGAAGAAGGCGCATTCGCACTCTCAGTAAAGGTTGACGACACAGACGCGCTTTGTGAAGTTAAGTTATTGGGAAGAATTGCAGCGGGCGCGCCGATCGAAGTAGTTAGTGATGAAGAAACGATTCCCGTGCCGCGCTTTCTGTTGGGGCGCGTGCGACCGGAGCGAGTCTACGCCTTGAAAGTCAAAGGCGACTCGATGATCGACGAGCACATCTGCGACGGCGACATCGCGCTTATTGAGAATCGCACCGAGGCTCGCGATGGTGAAATCGTGGTCGCTCTGCTTACTGAGAACAATCAGGCAACTCTCAAACGCCTCTACCGGCGCGGGCTTAACATCGAGCTCCACCCAGCCAATTCGCAACTCCAGCCTCTGACCGTTCCGGCCCGGGAAGTCTCAATTCAGGGCATTTTTCGGGGGCTTTTGCGTTCAATCGCGTAGTTCAGCGTCGTGAAAAATCGTAAGGGGTGGCTACGAATTGCCACCCCTTTTCCTTTGCGAATCAACTTGCGAGGATCAGGTCTTCCGTTTTGCAGGTTTGCGCCGGACTACCTTGTTTGTCGCTTGCTTGACCTCAAAGGTGCACTCGAGTGGTTTTTTGTCCGTGCGCATACCGAGAAAAATTGGGTGCCGCATTCGTCGGTCAGCAGTCCATTCGGAAAACTTCACTTGAGCTACCAGCTTCGGTTTGATCCATTGCACCGGTTCGTTTGTCTTGGGCGGATCCACAAACGGACTAGCGCTCGCTTTTAGAGGCTGCATCAATTTGTAAACGTGTTCGAGTGTCTTCTGATTAAAGCCTCCGCCCGTGTGGGCGACGTAGTGCAAGTCACCATCTTGATAGAGCCCCACAACAAGAGCGCCAAAAAAGGAACGCGAGTTTCGCGGTTGCGTATACCCGCCCACCACAACTTCTGATTCCAGCGTCGTTTTGATCTTCAACCAATCGGCGCTGCGCTTTTGCACATAGGTGCTTTCGATTCGCTTGGCAATCATTCCTTCGAGAGGAACTTTCGCTATCACTTCGAATAGTTGCTCGCCGGCACCGATAATGTGATCGGAAAAGCGCACATTCTTTGAGGGCTTTAGAATTGTCTCAAGAATAGTCTTGCGCTCCAGCAGATTGCAGGTCGTGAGGTCCAGGCCATCAAGATGGAGCACGTCAAAAACGTAATAAGCGAGTCGAGTAGTCGATGCCAGGCGGCCAATCTCTCCTGCATCCTTGCGTCCGAGGCGGCGCTGTAACAGTTGAAACCGCGAAACGCCATGTTCATCAAGCGCAACTATTTCACCATCAAGAATGGCGTTGGTTGCTTTAATGCTTGCCGCAATACCGGCGAGTTCCGGGTATTGACCCGTCATCTCCAATTGATTTCGTGAGATGAAACGGGCCTTGCCGTTCTTGAGGAAACAAACTGCCCTTACCCCATCCCACTTCGTTTCAAATAACCACTTCGGATCAGAGAAGGGTTTATCGACCAATGTTGCCAGCATGGGTTTGATGGCTGCGGGCATGGCAGACTTCTTCGCACCAACGCAGGGTTCGTTTGCTGTTTTCTTTCGGGGCATTTCCAGTTGTTGTGATTTTAGGAGTGAGCAAAAGCTATTGGCTAACGCGTAGCGCTATGCCCAGGTTTACAGTCGAGCGAAGCCCCCGGAATCACTTCGAGGCTGCAACCAGTTCTCGGGGGCGTAGCGACTTTTGCCGCTGATCACGTGCAGTGTGTAAGCATGGCGCGACTTAGTCGACCGGTTCGCCAGGCTCTTATGCGGCAAGAGACCGTGTAAGAGAATCAAAGTGCCTTTCGCGACTTCAAGCGGCTGCAACTGTTCTTCCGGCCAGGGCTCACTATCGAAAACATCGAAGCGCATGCCACCTTCAGGCGCACGCACCCAGCGAGATTTGAGACCGAGACGGTGGCCACCGGGGATCGCCCACAAACAACCGTTGTTGATGGTCGCATCCTCTAAGGCCAGCCAGAGTCCGGCAATATCAGTCGGCTCAGTGTAAAGAAAAGTGCTGTCCTGGTGACAGCCAACTTCACCGCCAATCTTCGGCTGCTTAAAGATGTACATCGACTGTACGAGTCGGGGATCAGCAATCGCCAGGTCCGCTACGAGCTTCCTGACCTCGGACGAATGTGAAAAGACGCGGAAAACAGGATCGAGCGTGTGAAGCGCATGCCCGATCTTATTGATCGATTGCTCTTTGCTCTGTTTTAGAGTTCCATTCGGAAAAAACGCATCTTCCTCAAAGAAGAAACGAATCTTGACCGCGGATTCGAGAAAGTAGTTGTCTGTCACTCTACTTTGCTCATGAGTTGTGAAGATGGAGATAACTCCGGCGGGATCAAACTCTTGAACGAGTTGCTCAGCCCGCAGCCGCAGTTCATCGCAGGTTGTCGTAGCGACGAAGTCCCTCAGAACTAAGAATCCGTCACGTTCATAGTGCTGTAGCCGGTTCGTCGAAGCGACCATGGGGGAAAGAGATTACCACCGGATGAGTCCAGCGTGCTGCGAAGAAATAGTGGTGTGCTTTGTGCGGCGTCACCTCACGACCTGCACCGGCCTAGCGGCGGCAACCAATGTTCCGACAACCCATCTGAGCCGTAGAGTCGGAAATGACAGAGGCGAGTTTCTTCGCCATTTCGGGGTCAAGAGAATTGAGGATCTTACTCTCATTCTGCGCAGCTCTTTGATCTCCGGTATTGAGATAAGCAACTGCCAGTCCGAAGTGCGCCTCGGCATTAGCCGGATTGAGGGCGACCACCTGCTTGAATTCCTTGATCGCTTCGTTGAAACGCTTGGCATTGATGTAGGCGGTTCCCAGATGGTGATGTGCTTGTTCTGGTGAGGGCACACTGAGGCTTGTTTTGGGTTCAAGACCGATAGCCTCAGCTCTCATGAGGGAAAGCGTTTGCTTGAATGCTGAGATTGCGTCCGAAGTCTTATCGAGAGCGAGATAGGATCTGCCCCAACTGAAATAAGCGGAAGCGTCGAACACGTCCGGTTTGATTTGCTTTGCCATCTTGTACCCGGCAATCGCCTCTTTATCCTTGTGCATGCCCGAATAAGAGAGGCCAAGTTTCACGTACGCATTCGCATCGTTCGGATCCGCTTGAATCGCCTGGTTGAGAGCCATCGCAGCTTCCGCATAATTACCGGCCAAAAGAAACGTGACGCCTTTGCTGTAAGGAGTTGCTTCTGCCTCGAGATTCGGCTTGGGCTGGGTCTCTCTGAACGTTGCTGGACTGGTTGCCAGCAAAGCGTTCTTCTCGGCAGTTTGAGGAGAAGTCACTTTTTGGTCCGTGGTTGGCTTGTTCTCGCTTATGGTTTTGCTCGCAGGCACGGCCCCAGCAGCCTCAGGAAGCTTGAAGTTGTACGTGATGACGCCGAAGGCGATGCTCGGTTCGGCAGAAAGTTTTGCCGGCGCGAACCGCGCTTTCATCGCGGCGGCTTCCGCGGCTTGATTGAGTAGAGGATTGCCTCCTTGAGCGCGTGCGTTTGTAACGAGACCTTTTTCATTTACCAATAGCTGTACTTCTACTGCTCCCGATGTGCGAGACAGCAGCGCTGCCTGAGGATATTCAGGTTGCGGCAGATCCAGCGCGGCGCCGCGCAAAACGCTTTCTTCAACCTTAATCACATTCGGTTTGGCGGCCTCGGCGGCGGCGGGGTTGGTTTCTTTAACTGGTTGAGCGGGACTTGGATTGAGCTCAGAGTTTTTTTCAGTAGCAGCCACTTTCTCTGCCACTGGTTGGGTTGTCGAGACTGACTTGTTAACGGCCTTCACCTGACTGGGGGAAAGGGAGGCAGGTGTCGACGTCGCAGGCTGCGCCACTCCCTTCGATTTGCTAGCGGTGTTACTTAGTCTTTCAATTGCCTGATTGTAGTAATAACTGATGTTGCGATAGGTCACCTCGGTAGGTTCAAAGATCACTTTGCCATTTTCATAGACTGCGACAGCCGTATTCATCTTTATCCAATTTCCCATTGGATCAAATTCGTAGTTGTAAGCTTCCTTGCCAAGAATCGAACCATCGTTGCCCAAGACGACCATCTCCACAATATTTCCTTTGTCGTCGTAACGATATTGTTCTTTGCCGGGGACGGTATTGCTTTCCACAGCGTAGTCAACCGCGTCAATTTTCTTGCCCAGAGCATCGTAAGTTGTGATTCCGCGTACGACGCGTGTTCCCTCAACCGGCTTATCGCTCTTCACCACGACCCTTGCTGTCTCCACGCGCACACGACGCACGGGTCCCTTCAAGCCATCCTGATCTCTAGTGCTTCGCTCCTCGGCTGCGACCACTGAAGTAGGTACTGATCCTTGTTGCGCCGGACTGTGCTGAGAAACCGACATAACGAGGCAACAAGAAGCGATCGTGAGTTTTAAAGCGTTTGTCATAAATTCTCCTCTATGGTTCGCGCGCCACTTAATGCAAATGCGAAAACGGGTTGCGTGTCGGCAGGTATTAGCCGGAGATTGCTGAATCTCAGCCCGACTTGAGCCGCAAGCGGTGCGGGAGAGGTTTCGGCAATGGCGCTAGCCAAAAAATCTCGAGATCTAATCTCCGGACTGTTGATCCAAAGGGACGCGAGGCCGACGGTATGCGAAATTTGCGGTTTGATTTTCCCTGAAGTCTGAGTCAGGAACTGGCCTCCCAGGAACAACAATTAAAGGGAGTAAAACTCCATAAGGTTTGCCGACTCGACGGATACTCTTTACGTTCTGATCGGCTTATATATACCTGTTACTGGAACGAGTCAACGACTTTCCTCGGCGGTAGCCATTGCAAACGGGCGCACAGAGTGGCTACTCGAGGTGGATCCTGTATGATCTGCTAGTAAGCAACATGGAGCCGGCTGCCGGAGTTGAACCGGCGACCTTCTAATTACGAATCAGACGCTCTACCAACTGAGCTAAGCCGGCTTTTTAGCGAAACGCTAGTCGGGTTCAGAAGAATTGCACTATACGAACCTGCTGATTGGGGTGTCAAGCAGCCATTCTAGAGGAGGAAAACTGACATGGGGAGTAGAGACCAGGTGCGCAATTTGGAAATATTCAAAGTTGGAGCGGATGCAGTTAATGAGTTTGAATTCCAGAAGAACCAGGGCGAACTAAGTGAGCAGCAGGAATATCATTTGGAGCAACCTGACTCGGCTTCAGGGCCTGCGACGGAGGCTGAACGCATTGAGCAGGTAATTGCGGACGCGCACGCGAAAGTTGAGGAGCGCAAGCGCAAGGGTTCCGGAAACGTAGCGCAAAGGAAATCCGCAGCGTCTAAACCGGCAGCAAAGAAGCCTGCGGCCAAGAAGCCAGCAGCTAGAAAGCCCGCCCGTAAAGCAGCTGCAACCGCTAAGAAGGCAGCGAAGAAGTCGGCGAAGAAGGCGGCAAGTAAAAAGTCAGTGACGAAAGTTGCGGCCCGGAAGTCGACTACTAAGAAGGCGACCAAGAAGTCAGCTGCAAAAAGATCTACCGCCAGGAAGCGCTAGAGATACCCAGAACGTTATGAGTTCCCCCCTGCTTACCTTTGCCGCAGCGACAGGATCTGCAGAGCGTCGCCGCGCCGGCATTGCTGTCTTCGTGGCGTTGCTTTTTGCTTTGCTGATCGGTGCGCAGGGCGAAACTCACGCGCAGGCTGATCCGTCAAAAAAGCTTCCGAGTACCGAGAAGATTGTTGAAAACTATTTCAAGGCGTTAGGAGGCAAGAAAAAACTTAGCGCGATTCGTGACGCGAGCCTTGAATGGACGATTCAACTTAACGGCCAGCCCATTGGAAAAGCCGTCACCCAAATAAAATCGCCGGCGTCGCGCCGATCAGAAATGAAGTTCGGAAATGGCGAGATTGTCTCCGGGGCCAGCCCCGCGTCCGCTTGGGTGTTAGGTTTGGACGATCGGCTGGTGACCTTAACGGGCGCTGAAGCCGCTGCTGCGAAACTCCAGGCGTTGCTCGAAGCCAGCCATCTGATTAACTACAAGAAATTGAACGTCATGGCGCGGGTGATCTCGTTCGGCGAACTTGCTTCTGATCCCGCTTATATCGTCGAGTTTTCCCAGCGCTCGGGCGCCCGTCTGCGCTATTGGTTCAGTGTCAAAAGCAACCTGTTGGTGAAGGTGGAGGACGAAGTGCGGAATACCACGTTACGCTTCGCCGACTACCAATCCCCTACGCAACATGGACCGCGAGAACCACAACGGGTGACCTTGAAGACCGGGGATGGGGAGCTGATCTACAACCTCGAGCGCGCCTCGTATAACTCAAACCTGCCAACTTCAATCTTCGATCCTCCTCGACGGAATGAGACGTTGGACGTTGTGGGATTGCTGCGAGCGGTTGCTAAGAATCAGGATGAGGTAGAAAAAAGAGTCACCGAGTATGCTTTCCTACAGAAGGAGACGGATCGCGAACTGAACGACAAAGGTGAGCTCAAGAAAGAAACATCGCGAGTTTATGAAGTGTTTCCCGTGGCCAATCGCGAGCCGATCCGGAAATTGATTAGTGAGAATGGAGTGGCTCTTTCGGGCGAACGCGCGGAGAAAGAAACGAAACGGGTAACGGAAGAATTTGAAAAGGCAGAACGCGAACGCGCAAAAACGGATGAGAAAGCTGCGCGTCGCCGCGCTCAACGCGAGAAGAGAGCGGGCAAAAATGGCTCGGAGGAGGACGAAGATCCGGAGATCTCCCAATTTCTAAGAGTATGCGAGTTTGTATCTCCGCGCCGTGAAGTATTTGGTGGACGCGAAGCGATCGTTTTTGATTTTCGGCCGCGTGCCGGATTCAAACCATCAAATCGCAGCGAGACATTGATCTCAAAGCTTGTGGGTGTGGCTTGGATTGATCCCATCGATAAACAGGTGATGCGCCTCGAGGCTCGTCTGGCGGAGAGTTTCAAAATGGGGGGCGGCCTCGTTTTGTCCCTCCGGCCAGGCGCCGGTCTGATCATGGAGCAGACTCGAATGGTTGAAGGGGTCTGGTTGCCCCGCCTGGCGCAATTGAATCTGTCTGCACGGGTGTTTCTTTTTCGCGGGATTGATTTGAATAAAACGATTGAGTGGAGCGACTACCGTCACTTCCAGGGTGACGTAAACGATTACCAACTGGATGCTCCAAAACCGGAAACGCCCGCTCAAAAACCGTGAACGAAGTAACAATAATTGGAGGCGGACTCGCGGGAGTTGAGGCGGCATGGCAGGCAGCGCGTGCGGGTGCTGTCGTCAAACTCTACGAGATGCGACCGGTGCAACAAACGCCGGCCCACCGCACCGACAAGCTTGCCGAGATCGTTTGTTCCAATTCTCTCAAATCAGATGAGCCGGGATCGGCGCCATTTCTATTAAAAGAAGAATTGCGGCGCGCAGGTTCCCTGGTTATGGAGGCGGCCTCAGCTACACGAGTACCTGCCGGAGCGGCTCTGGCAGTCGATCGTGATCTTTTTGCCGGGTACATCACTGAAAGAATAGAAGCGCACCCGAGCATTCATCTGGTACGCGAGGAAGTGACGAAAATTCCCCCCAACGGAATCACAATCGTCGCCACCGGTCCGCTGTCTTCTGAGGCATTGACGGGCGAGATCATGAAACTCACCGGTAGCGACCAGCTCTATTTCTATGACGCGATCGCGCCAATCATCGCGGCTGACTCAATCGATCGATCAATTGCTTTTGCCGCTGCCCGTTATGACAAAGGTGGCGACGACTACCTTAACTGCCCTTTTGATGAAGGCGAGTACGCCCGCTTTTACAACGCCCTGATTGAGGCGAAGAGTGTTCCGCTCCAGCGCTTTGAAGAGACGCGCTGGTTTGAAGCGTGTCTGCCAATTGAGGAGCTGGCGCGTCGGGGAGTCGATACCTTGCGTTTCGGTCCCATGAAGCCAGTCGGCCTTAGGGATCCGCGCACCGGTCGTGAGCCATATGCCGCGGTGCAGTTGCGACAGGAAAATTTAATGGCCGACGCGTACAGCTTTGTAGGCTTTCAGAATCATCTACGCTATGGCGAGCAAGCGAGAGTTCTGCGTTTGATCCCCGGGCTTGAGCGCGCCGAGTTCTTACAGTTTGGCCAGATTCACCGCAACACTTACATCTGTTCGCCGCGGGTGTTAAGCGAGACGATGCAGATGCGGGAAAGGCCGAATATCTTTTTTGCCGGTCAGATCACCGGAGTTGAAGGCTACGTCGAGTCGGTTGCCATGGGTTGGCTGGCTGGGGCGAACGCTGCGCGGCTAGCTAACAACCGTGAGTTGATAACCGCTCCAGGTCACAGTGCTATCGGGGCGCTTGCGCGTTACGTGACTAATGCTGAGAGCAAAAACTTCCAACCTGTTAATATCACCTTTGCTTTGCTCCAGCCGTTAGAAGAACAAGATCGCCGCCGCTTTCGTAAGAAACGAGACCGTCATCAATTCCAGGTGGAGTTGGCCCTAACAGAATGGGACGCTTGGCTAAAAGATTTGCAGTTAGAAATAGCAACGATGCCGGCAAGAGCGTCGTGAACTTTTCCATGCGCGGCGCCTGGTGGCTATTCGTGTTCGCCGTATCATTCGCGCTGCCTACGTTCCTTTGGGACGCCAATGTGACCGCGCAGTCTGGCCGGCGCAAGGGCAGCAAACCAAAAGCCGAAGCGGCACCTAGCCCAATTGCTGAGGGGAGCAAACCTGCCAGTTCCCGGACACCGATATCCACATCAGTTTCACCCCAAACTTCCGCTGAAGAAGTTGAAGAGTCGGACATTGTGCGGGTGTCTTCTAACCTGGTTCCTATCCCTGCCACCGTCGTTGATAACAAGGGAACTGCGCTGACAACATTGAAGGTTGACGATTTTGAGTTACATGTAGATGGCCAGGTCAGGCCAATCAGCGATATCAGCCGCTCAGACTCGCCAGTGCGAATGGCAATGCTGTTCGATAACAGCGGCAGTCTTGATATGGGGCGGGCTTTTGAGAAACATGCCGCCCAGCAATTTTTTCGCCGGGTCCTGCGGCCCACGGATGAAGCTGCTATCTATTCAGTTGAGTCAGAGAGTTATCTAGCACAACCGATGACCAGAGATTTGAGGAGTCTTGAGCAGACGATTGAGCTATTTGGAAAACCCGAGGGGTCAACTTCACTGTTCGACACCATCATTGCGGCGGCAGCTTATTTGCGCCCCTATTCCGGTCGGCGCGTGATCGTGATTGTCTCCGACGGCATTGAAACAACGAGCCGGGCAGATTTTGAGACCACACTCCATCGCGTGCTCGCCGACGATTGTCAGATTTTTGTAGTGCAGACGGGATTGTATGACGGCGCTAACCTGCGTGCCCTGGCAGCCGAACGACGGATGGAGCAGTTGGCTGCGCAAACCGGTGGGGCGGCGTATATTCCTAAAACAACCTCCGCCCTCGACACCGCCTTTCAGGAGATCGCCGCAGATCTCGCGCAACAATACGTATTGAGTTACTACCCCGGCGCGGAAAATCGGGATGGGCGCTTCCACGTGATTGAATTGCGAATCAAGTCTCGCAAAGATGTGAGGGTGCGGGCGCGTAAGGGTTACTATTCACCCAAGGCCGCAAACGTAGCAACTGGCGGTTGGTGACTCGCAGTCAAGTTGTCAGTGAGGCGCTCACGAAGCTATGGAGCAACTGCTAACTCAGTTTCTCGAACACCTACGCTATGAGCGCAATGTCAGTGAACATACGCTGCGAAACTATGCCAGCGACCTCAATCAGTTTCTGGACCACCTTGCGCCGGCCCATCCGCAAACCGGGAAACGATCCCCAGTTGATCTTGCCCGAATAGATCACATCACGATTCGTGAGTGGCTTTCCGCCCTTCATACGGCGCAGAAAAAGAAATCGTCCGTGGCGCGAAAACTGGCAGCCCTACGGACGTTCTTTCAGTTTGCCGTGCGCGAAGGTCTCCTGGAGCTGAATCCTGCAAAACTGGTTTCCACGCCGCGGCTCGAGAAAAAACTGCCGCAGCATCTTTCAATCGAAGAAGCGATCAAGTTTATCGAAACTCCAGACGTCGAAACTGATCTGGGAAAACGTGACCGGGCAATGTTGGAATTGATGTACGCCACTGGGGTACGGGTTTCCGAGTTAACCAAAACGGGCTTGGCGGACATCGACTTTAAGAACAGATTGATCCGGGTGACCGGAAAGCGACGTAAGGAGCGCATCGTTCCGTTTGGCGAGGAGGCTCAGGATGCGTTACAGAAATATCTAGCTGTACGGGATCGATTCTTAAACAGTGCGCCGGTTTCCGAACGCGAACCCGATGCTTTGTTTCTCAACTATCAGGGCACCAGGATCACGACGCGTTCGGTTGGCCGAATGGTAGAAAAGTACATTCGTATCTGTGCGGGCATGCATGACATAAGCCCGCACGCCCTGCGGCATTCGTTTGCTACCCATCTACTGGATAGCGGAGCGGACTTGCGCGACATCCAGGAACTGCTGGGCCACGCCCGACTCTCCTCGACGCAAATCTACACCCACGTTTCGATGGAAAAGCTGATCGAGGTGTACGACAAAGCCCACCCCAAAGCCTGAAAAAGTCTCAAGTCTCAACGCTCAGGTTTCAGGTTTGAGGTTTCAGGTTTCAAGTCTAAGGTTTGAGGTTTCAGGTGTTGGGTTTCGGCTTGAGCTAGACCTGAGCTTGAATCGCAAGCCCAAACTTGAAACTTGAAACCTGAAACTTTTCTTGAGACTTGAGACCTGAGGCTTGAGACTAATTTTAGAGGGACGGTCTTTCCCCAGCGCTGCGGGCCTGCTCCAGGTGGGTTTGGCAGTCAGCGTCATAACGAGCGGTGGGAATGGCCTCGAGGCGTCGCTCATCGATTGGTTTGTTACAACGAGCACAGACGCCGTAGCTTCCTTCCTTGATTCTTAGCAGGGCCTGATCAATATCGGCCACCATTTGCGATTCGCGATCCCCCAGCCGGAGTGCGAGTTCCTTACTAACGTCCATCACTGAAAGATCCATGCTGTCCTTGACGCCATCATCGGACAGCTCCAATGCGGCTGCCTGATCGTCACGAACATGGTTTGAATGCTCCCGCAGCTGCGCGAGCAGGATCTCTTTAAAGTGTGCAAGTCGTTCCGGACGCATCAGTTCACCGCCTGTTTCCATCTTAAGCTTGGGAAGAGTTGGGCACGCATTATAGCGTAGCTCTCAACTTCGCGTAACCGCGCTTGTGACTAGCCTACAAAGGAATGATCCGAATCTGCGTGAACGCCTTCGTTTAGAATCGCGCAATCAAGCCGAAACGAACACTACGAGGCCGGCCCGGAGAGATGTTGTTGTTGCCATCGGCATTGACGTAGTAGTTCCTATTGAACAAGTTTTCCAGATTTCCCTGCAAACGCCAGCGCTCAGTAATGGAATAGAAGAACGCTACATCCGCGCGCGTGTAGCCCGGCAGCACGACGGCGTTGTCCACAGCGGCAAAGGAGTCAGTGTGGTGAACAATTCCGACTCCCGCCGACAACTTGGGCATTAACTGATAATTGTTCCAGAGTGAAAACGCGTGGCGGGGTACCAGGGCCACTTGTTTGCCGGCCATTGCATTGGTCGTTGCGCTGGTAATGAAAGCATCCTGGTAGGCATAACCGCCGGATACCCGCCACGACCGCGTCACAGTCCCATTCAAGCCAAACTCAAAACCATCGGTTCGTTGGCTGCCGGTTTGCAGAATCCTGGTGGGATCCGTGGGATCGGTGGCGCGAGTGTTGAGACGATTTTGCCTGTATGCCGCGGCGCTCAGGGAAAGGAAGCGATGGACATCCCATTTCACACCCAGTTCATAGTTATCGAACTTTTCAGGCTTAACTTGTTCTGTGATCGCAGTCAACGATGAGAATTGATCTCCCGAACTGGGCAGATAAGACACGCTGTAGTTCCCATACAGCGACAAAGGCATGATTGGCTTGAAGACAATACCAGCGCGGGGCGAGACGAGACGATCGATTCGTCTTAGCTCGTCACCATTGCGATAGTTATAAAACCGCAAATCGAAATAATCAAAACGCAAACCAGTAACGATCTGAACGTGCTTAGAGAGCTCTATTTGATCCTGTAGATAACTCGCGGCGACTCTTGCATGCACGTTATTGTTTGCGTCTGTCGCACTTTGACGATAAGTGGCGGGAGCGCTGCTCGTTGGGTTTTCATAGGGCACCAGCACTGACGTGGCGTTGTTGTTGAAAAAGCCAGTGTTGCGAAAATTGGTTGTGGATTGCCGACCAAGTTCCGTTCCGGCAAGGATTGTATGACGAATTTTTCCAGTGAAGGCGATGAAGGCCAGGTCTGTTTGATTGAACAGATTGCGCCGTTCCGTGGCGTTGTTATATGCGGAAAGTGACACACGCAGTTTGTCGGCGCTAACGGCGCCTGGTACGTAGTTTTGATAGAACCTGTCGTAGTCGCCAAACATCACCCGATTCCGCAAATTCAAACGACCAAACTGCCGGTCAACCAATCCGGAGATTAGATCTATCCGCGCTCGAGCGTGGCTGTCATTGGGATTGCCGAAGAAAGTTGAGATAGGAGTATCGGCTGGCCGACCGCGGAAGGAAGGAATGCCGCGATCCGCAGTGCGTCCATCGTGGAAATGTTCAAACCCAAGCGTGATCCTTGTCGCAGAATCTGGAGCGATGGTTAAGGTAGGAGCAATTCCGTAGCGTTCCAGTTTGACTGAATTACGAAAGCTGGCAGAGTTTTCGTAAAGACCATTGACCCGAAAAGCGAGTTCTTTGGTAAGCGCTTCACCGAAGTCCGCGGTCAGTCTGCGATTGCGAAACGATCCGCCCTGTAACGTGACCTCCCGAATTGATGAAAAGGCCGCTTCCTTGGTAACCCGATTGATTACGCCACCGCCGCCACCGCGACCAAAAATCATCGCATTCGGACCTTTAATCGCTTCGATTCGCTCGACGTTATACAGATCGCGATAATACTGAACGTCATCCCTTACACCGTTCAGAAAAAAGTCAGCACTTGTGCTATTGCCACGAATGACCAGTTGGTCACGATTGTTCTCACCCTGATGCGAAACGATACCAGGAACGTAAGTCACGACTTCAGCCAGGCTCTGCAGGGATTGATCCTTGATTTGTTCCGCGGTGATGACCGTGATTGATTGCGGAATGTCGCGCAGCGCGGTGAGCGTCTTGGTAGCGCTGACGAGCGACTCAGTCAAATAACCACCGCCATCAGTGACCGTGACAAAGGCGCTTGAAGCAGCCAGTTGCAACGCGACGTCGAGTGAACCTGGTGTATCAGGTTTTAGAGTGACGACCTGCCTGGCCTCAGCGAAACCTGACGCTGAAACTTTCAGAAGATACTCTCCGGCATCGAGAGCGAAGAAGAACTCCCCGCTCGAATTGCTGGTAGTGGTGATCACAATTCGTCCCTTGGCTTCGACTGTGATAGTGGCGCTGGGAATCGCCGCGCCGTCAGGGTCAAGCACTCTCCCGCGGACAAGGGATTGACCAGTATCAGC
>JBAPXA010000262.1:0-26675 GCA_049283975.1 Pyrinomonadaceae bacterium
GAGATGGGGGACGCGGAGATAGGGGACACGGAGCTGAGGTAACGGAAAACACAACTTCTCGCCTTATGACGCTCCCCTGCATCTCGGCATCACCGAATCTCCGTGTCCCCGCGTCCCCGCTTCTCCGCATCCCCGCTTCTCCGCATCCCCGCTTCTCCGCATCCCCGCTTCTCCGCATCCCCGCTTCTCCGCGTCCCCTATCTGCGCGTCTCCCTGTCCCCGTGTCTCCGTGTCTCCGCGTCTCCCTGCCCGTGTCTCCCTTTCTCCTCCTCGTGCTTGTGCTTCGCGGCGCTATGTTATAATCCAGCCTCAATCGCCAGGGAATTTGACACCTTCAGCTGTTCCCAGGCGGGAGTTGGCGGCACAAAAGCGAATGCTCAAGCGAATAAGCGACGCGACATCGCAGAGCAACATTACAGCATTACCTCCGGCGTCCGATTTTAACCGCTCGCACCAATCCCACTGTAACTGCAACCTGACAATCCGGAGCTCACAAGTCGTGGGTTCGTGTGCCTGCCTTGATCAGCGCGTCGTTCGCAATGAGGCTGCACATTCAAGGAGGGGAGAACATCAGTAACGTACTAGGAAATACACTCGGACTAAAATCTAATCAATTGCGCCGCATAGAAAAACTCTACACGCGCCGAATTCCGCCTCACCAGGTAGTGACTCCTGAGTTTGCGAGGCAGATCGCCGAATTATCCCATGAGACGCGGCGCCAAATTGGAGTCCTCATCGATCGTAAGGGTCATATCGATTACGTGATGGTTGGCGACAACCGGCGAATTGAGCTGCCGGACTTCAAGCGTATTCGTGTTGCTAGCGGCAGGTTCCGCGGCCTGCGCTGCATTCATACTCACCTGCGCGGCGAAGAGTTAACACAAGACGATTTAACGGACCTCGCTTTACTGCGCCTGGATCTAATGGCCGCGATTGAAGTCGAACCCGAGAGTGGTCTACCTGGTCTGGTGCGGGCAGCTCACCTGCTTCCGATGCACGCTGGTGAGTTGCAAAGCCTGGGCGGATCTGCGCCCTACGCTTTTATCGAACCGAAGCTCCCTTCGCAACTCGACCTTGATTTTCTGGCGCTCATAACCTCGCTCGAAGAAGAAATGGCGCGCAACCGTCAGGTCACGCGTCGCGCCGAAACTAGAGATCGCGCAATCCTGGTGAGCGTGGCCACGGGACCAATTTCAGACGCGGAAGAATCGCTGGCCGAGCTTACCGAACTGGCAACTTCCGCAGGAGTAGTGGTGCAGGATCAGATCATCCAACGTCGCAGCGCTGTAGATCCGCGGACGGTCCTGGGACGCGGCAAACTGGATGAATTGCTGATCCGCGCCTTGCAGCTTGGCGCTGACATGCTGATCTTCGATCAGGAGCTGGCTCCCGCCCAGGTTCGATCGCTTTCCGAAGCCACTGATTTGAAAGTGGTCGATCGGGCGCAGCTGATTCTCGATATCTTTGCCCAACGCGCGCAGTCTCGCGAAGGAAAGATCCAGGTCGAATTAGCGCAGTTAAAGTATCTCTTGCCACGTCTGATCAGCGGTCAGGATTCCGCATTCTCACGTTTGGCAGGTGGCATTGGCGGTCGAGGACCGGGCGAAACGAAATTGGAGACTGATCGCCGCCGTGTGCGCGACCGAATCAATCGTCTGGAACAGGAGATCGAGATTCAAAAACAGCGCCGCCAAGAGCGACGCAAGGAACGAACGAGAAACAAACTGCCAATTATCTCCATTGTTGGTTATACAAACGCTGGTAAGTCCACCCTGCTCAACACGCTCACCGCCAGCGAGGTTCGCGCTGAGCAGCGAATGTTCGCAACGCTCGATCCGACGTCGCGACGGCTGCGACTTCCACGCGAACGCGAGGTGATCATTAACGACACCGTGGGATTCATCCGCGATTTGCCCCCGGATCTCTTATCAGCTTTTCGGGCGACCCTTGAAGAGATAAGTGAAAGCAGCCTGCTCATTCACCTGGTTGACCTCTCAAATCGCCGGTTTGAGCAACAGGTGGAGTCGGTGGAGAGAATTCTGCGTGAATTGAAGCTGGCGGAGATTCCTACATTGATTGCACTAAACAAGTCCGACCTTGTAGACCGCGATGCGCAGCAAGCAGCATTGCGATATATGGCGCAGCAAGGACGAGACGCGGTCGCGATTTCCGCCACCAACGTCGCTACCTTGCAACCATTGCTGGAAAAAGCGGGAACGGTCTTAGCGCGCGACCTTACAGGGCAACCACTTTCAGAATCGTCAGGTGCAGATTCTGCCGTCGAACGCGTGTCACGAATAGCCTAACAACAGAACTAAAAGGATGGGCCTGCGTCCAAGATTCGAAACTCCCTTAACTCGCGCGCGCGATTCAGTCGCTCGCTATCTGGTGCGACCGTTAAGAGTGCTGCCGCTGCGCGGACAGTTGTTCGTTGGCGTCGCTCTACTGGTTCTGGTCACTACGTTGTTGCTCGCCAGCGGCTACTCCTCAACTTTTGCCGAAGACTACAGGGAAGGCGAGATTGTCAGACGAAACGTGGTCGCTCCTGCCGACATCAACACCATCGATATCGCAGAAACTGAGAGAAGACGAGCGGCAGCACGCGAAAGAACACGGCCGGTTTTCAACTTCGATTCGACCCGCGGTGCCAGTTCGGCGCAGAGCTTTCGCGCCGCTTGGGAGGATCTGAAAAAACAGTTAGACAACAAGGCGGCCAACAAAACGGCTGCCTGGAGCGGCGAAGGCGGTGCGCCAGTGGCGCGTGCGATCATCGCCCACAATTTTGATCCGGTGCAACTGGATCGGCTTACAGCCATGTTACGCAGGCTGGGGGACGACTACGTCTACGACGACGCCGATGGTGAAAGGCTGAAGCAAGAGATCGTCTTAGTTGATGTCCGTAATCCCTCAGCACGGATGATTGTGCCGTCGCCCCAGACTCGCATGACGCCCCTTTCCGTCGCACGCCGCAATTTGGAACTGCGACTCTTGCAACTGTCAGGTTGGACTCAGGAAGAAAAGACCGCGCTGATTGGGGCCCTGATTCCGTTGATTCGTCCCAATGTTGTCCTTGATGAAACAGCGACGGCGAGTGCACGCGAAATCGAAGCCAACAAGATTGAGCAGATACCAATATCGCTCAAGCGAAACCAGGTGATTGCCCGCGAGGGAGACACAGTTACTCCTGCCGTCTTAGCCCAGTTTGTAGCTCTGCGCAGTACTGGACGCAGCGGCCGCCCCTGGCATTATTTGCTGGGCCTGTTAATGGTTGTAGCCGCTGTCTACTGGGCGGCCTGGAAGTTTACAGAGCACCGTAGCACCACGGCTGTACTCTCACTTACGAAACACAAGGCGTTTGCTCTCGTGGGTTCAGCCATCGTCGTGGAAACCGCGCTGATGCGTGTAGGTTTCACCGTCGGAGATAGCGTGGCCTTGCAAATGAAAAGCGTCCCGCTAAATGACCCAACGATCTGGTCTTTCGCAATTCCCTTTGCGGCAGCCGCGCTCCTGGTCGCGATGCTGGTCGACACTCAGCTCGCCTTTCTTACCGGAATCGTAACGGCGCTGTTCGCAGGGATCCTGGCGCCTGCTGGCGTACCGACAATAGCTTTCGCGATGATCTCTTGTTCCGGGGCCGTCTACGGCTTCGGACGCTACCGCGAGCGGCAATCGGTAACAGTTGCAGGATTGATCACCGGCGCCGTCAACATCCTCATGGCCCTTTCGCTGATTGCGTACGCGGAGCAGGCCTTTACTTTCAAGACTGTGCTGCTCGCAATCGGGTGTGGGTTTGCCGGAGGTCTGTTGACGGCAATCTTTACGGCCGGTGGTCTGCCCATCAATGAGTCGTTCTTCGGAATCTTGACGGACGTAAAGCTACTGGAGCTTTCGAATGCGGACCTGCCGGTTTTAGGTCAACTCGCTCTGCGAGCGCCGGGAACTAACCAGCATTCACATGCTGTCGGACAACTGGCAGAGGATGCTTGTCGCGCGGTTGGCGCAAACCCGCTGCTCGCTCGTATTGGAGCGCTTTACCATGACATCGGCAAACTAGCTGCGCCCGAGTATTTCGTCGAGAACCAGCAAGGGGATAATCCTCACGATCACCTGCGTCCGCCGCAAAGCGCCAGGATCATAACCAGTCACGTGACGTATGGTCAGCGCCTGGCAAAGGAGATTGGGCTGCCTGGAAAGATCGCGGACTTCATACCGCAGCATCACGGCACACGCACGCTGCATTTCTTCTTGCGCAAGGCCCAGGCCCTGGCCAAACCCGGTGAGACGATCGATGAGAAGGATTTTCGTTATCCTGGTCCGAAGCCGCAATTCAAGGAAGCGGCCATCATGATGTTGGCCGACTCTTGTGAAGCAGCGGCCAGATCCCTGGCGCGCCCCGATCCCGAAAATATCCGCGCCATCGTTCTAAAGATCGTCGACGCGATCATCAGCGACGGCCAGCTTGATGAATGTGATCTCACTCTGAAAGAACTTACAACAATTCGCGAGGCGATGATCAGCGCGTTGACCGCCATTTATCACGCGCGCATCGACTATCCCGGATTTAACCCACCCAGACTGACGGATCCTTTACCCCACCTTCCCAATCCCAGCCTCGACAGCGAGGAACGCGGAGTTAGCTATAACAAATTATCTGAGGTTCCAATCAATGACGGTGGCGAGGTCGAAGACGAAGCGGTGACGCGTAAAGCGATGAAGCGTTGAACCGCTAATTAAACGGCGAAGTGGTCGTGAAGCCTGGCAAAAGTCGTCGGCAGGTCTTCGGGCAATACGCGCGTTTCTCCTACGGTGGTCATAAAGTTGGTATCGCCCTTCCAGCGCGGCAGGATGTGCACGTGAACGTGGCCTGCAATTCCGGCCCCGGCAGCCCGTCCCAAATTCATTCCAAGATTAATGCCGTCTGGTTTATAGGCAGCGCGAATCGCAGTCTCGGCGTGCTTTGTTAAATCCATCAACTCGTCCGATGTTTCTTTAGACAGCGCACGGAGTTCGGCCGTGTGTTCGTAAGGAACAATCAACATATGGCCGGAACTGTAAGGGTGAATATTGAGAACTACGAAATTGAAGCGCGCGCGGTCTAGTACGAAGTTCTGTTTGTCGTTTCGCGGATCTGCCTGAATTTCGCAAAAGACACAAGCCGAGGAGGATTCGGAAGCTGTAGCGGAGGCAATGTACTCACCTCGCCATGGGCTCCACAACCTATCCAATTCAAGTTACCTCAGAGACTAGCAGAGACTAAAGGATCGGTGGCTGGCGCGATTCGTCCGCAGCCGGCAAGGTACTTTCAGAGGAAGATCGAGCGGAGGGAACGTCAACGTTGATTAGTTCCTTCAACTCTTTGCCAGGTTTAAAGTACGGCACACGCTTGGCAGGGATACTTACTGGATCTCCGGTTTTCGGATTGCGGCCGCGGCGCGCCCCGCGTTCGCGGACGCGGAAAGAACCAAATCCGCGAAGCTCAATCTTCTCGCCGTGATTCAAAGTCTCGATGATGCTCTCGAAGACTATTTCGACCAGGCGTTCTGCATCTTTCTTGGTGAGTTCGGCCGCTCGGGCGACGTCTTCGACAAGTTCCGCTTTTGTCATGAATCACCTCAGACTGTTGAGTCTAGATTTCATGTCCAACGAAGCAATTCGATTACCGAGTGAGAGGTAAGTTCGTCGGTACACTATCAGAAAATGATCGCCGTGAGCAAGACTCTTAACTCCCCTCACCCGGCACTCTTAGCGTGAATCAGGTAGCGACGAAAACCCTGCTCAACTTGCTATTGTTTAGCGCCCGGGTGCAAGGGTTGTACTGCTACCGTTCAGTCGCGTTTACTACTCTTGTTCAGGTTCGGGAGTGCTGATTCCGAAGTCGGCCAGTTCGCCTAGCGAGGCCATTCCGCTGCCGATGTTCGATGAATAGATCTTGGTATCGGGAATAGGCTCGTCGTCCTTGCCCACCGCACGAGCAGAGAGTCCGATCTTCTTACTTTCAGAATCAATTCTTAGGATCTTGAAGTCCATCTCCTGGCCAACCTGGACCACGTCTTCCGGTTTGGCTACCCGGTCGTCGGAAAGCTCGGAGATGTGACAGAGACCCTCAAGATTGTCGTCAAGTTCGACGAAGGCACCGAAGTTAGCAAAGCGGGCGATCTTCCCTTTCACCACATCGCCGGGTTTGTGCTCGGTGACGAAGCGTTCCCAGGCGTTTGGCTCCAAGTCTTTGATGGAGAGGGAAAGCCGGCGGTTCTCAACGTCGATACTGGTGATGATCGCGTCGATTTCCTGTCCCTTCTTCAAAACTTCGCTGGGATGCTTAATGCGCCGCGACCAGGAAATATCAGAAACGTGAACCAACCCATCGACGCCATCTTCAATTTCGATGAAGGCGCCAAAGTCCGTCAGGTTCCGCACCCGTCCGTGGACCCTACTGCCAACCTGGTAACGATCGTTCAAAGTCTGCCAGGGATTATCCTGAATCTGCTTCATGCCCAGACTGATGCGGCGCGCTTTTGGATCGACGCTCAAGACTTCAACTTCGACGGTGTCGCCGGGGTTAACGATCTTGCTGGGATGCTTGACGCGTTTTGACCAGCTCATTTCAGAGACATGGACCAGACCCTCGACGCCGCTTTCTAATTCAACGAAAGCGCCGTAATCCGCCACGCTAGCAATGCGTCCATTAACACGTGTGCCAATGGGGAACCGCTCTTCCACGCTCGACCAGGGATCAGGCTGTAGCTGCTTGTAACCGAGCGAGACACGTTCGCGATCCCGATCAAACTTGAGCACCTTAACCTGGATGTTATCGCCGACTTTGAAAAGCTCGTTGGGACTCTGCAATCGTCCCCAGGACATATCTGTCACGTGAAGCAAGCCATCGACGCCGCCGAGGTCCACAAAAGCACCATAGTCGGTCAGATTCTTGATCTGTCCTTCGACAATGATCTCTTCCTCGATGTGCTGTAGCGTTTGATCTTTCCTGCCCGCGTTCTCGTTTTCGATCACCGCCTTGCGGGACAAAACTACGTTGGAGCGTTTGCGATTAAGCTTAATGACTTTCGCTTCAATTTCCTGATTGCGCAGGCTATCGAGATTGCGCACGGGTCGCACATCGACCTGGGAGCCAGGAAGAAACGCGCCGATGCCATCAATGTCGATTCGCAGCCCACCTTTGATCCGCTCCATCACGCGGCCCTTAACGGTGCTGCCCTCTTGATATGCCTTCTCCAAGTCGTCCCAGGCCTTCATGCGAACAGCATCGGCCCGCGACAAAATCGGTAACCCGTCCGCCGTTTCCATGCTCTTTACGAGCACTTCAACCTCGTCTCCCGGCTTCACACTGATAACGCCGTTTTCAGTAAACTCGGCAGGGTTGACCAAGCCTTCAGATTTGTAGCCGAAATCGATGACGACGCCGCGCTCACTGATGCCTACCACCGTGCCGCGAACAACTTCGCCTTCTTGGAGCGTAGCCTGCTCTTGCTCAAACTGATCGAGGAGTTTGCCGAAATCCATGTCGCCGGGGCGCGCCTCATCGTCATCGTCGGCGTCGTTTGCGGGCGCCGGTGCGGAAGCTGCCTTGGCCGCCTCGCTTGCGGAAGCCTCGCTTGCAGGTGTCTCACCCGTCGCTGCTCCGCTGACTACATCTGTTCGCGCTTCACTTGCGGCGGTCGCCGCAGCTTGTTGCGGCGCTGCTTCGGCGGCGCCGGAAGGGGTTTCGGTGGTTTCGCCGTCGTTCGGCTTGGGTTCATCACTAAGCATGCAGACTCCTAATAGGCCCCGGACGATTTTTGGCGTGTGGTAAATCTTGTCACGCTACATTGAGTACTGATGTCCGTATTTGCAGAGCGGCGGACAATACTCAAGCGGCTGCCTTACTAACCTTTCACGATTTGTCGGATTTTGAAGCGAGGAGTGCGAGCCGTTCAGATTTGGAAAAGGAGGTTATTATGTTGTTTCGATTTCCGCCGCGCCCGTAGTCACCCGCTTGATCCGACCATCATTGCCGCTTTACCGGGTAGGTCGGCAATGTACACGTCAAAATAAGACCATGTCAAGGCGCTAAGTTCAACCAACTTAGAAAGAAAGACTACTAAAGCAATGAGTTACGGGCACGCGTGCGCCTACGGTTGGGCCAATTCACCGGCTGTCGGCTGTAGCCGTTTCACTACGCGGTACCACGTACACGCCCGCGGAGTGTGAGCCAACGAAAAGTACGTTCTGGTCCTGTCCGTCGAAGGCGAGCGACCAGATTCTCTGGCTCGGTAACCGTTGGCCCTTAGGATCAATGCGCGCCCAGGTCTTGCCGGCATTGAGAGTGCGCCACACACCGCCGCCAATCTCGCCATTTTGAAAGGCATTACCGACGAAAACTTCGTCAGTGTTATGAGAGTTGATCAGGATGCTGGTGAAGTCACCGAACGGAAGATTCCCGCCACGACGATTCCAGGTCACCCCGCCATCGTGTGAGGCATAGAACGCCTGTTTAGTGCCCACATAGATACGCTCGCGACGTTTTGGGTCTTGCGCAATAGTATTGACCGGAACATCGCTCGGAATATCTTTAACTTGCTTCCAGGTCTGCCCACCATCGCGAGACACAACTACACCCGATGCCGCGGTGCCTACCCAGATTTGCTCGGGATGCTGCGGGTCTGTTGCTATGCAAGTAGGATCGAAGTCCGCGTCATACGACAAACGCTGCCATCCTTTCAGTGGATCACTAGTGCGATAGATCCCCACGCTGGTAGCAGCCAGCATCACCGGACTACCGGTCGCCGCATCTATGCTGTGAACGAGCGCTCTGATGCCATCAGTAATTATCACTGCTGCATCTTGCCCGTCCTTTGAACCCTCTGCCGCAACCCCCAACGCCGCCAGCGTGATCGCATCCAATTGACCTGTAACGGGAAGAGACTTGTCGGTTTGGAACTTCTTGGTTGCGAGCATGGTCTTGGTACCAAACCTGCCATCAGCTTCACCGACACTGTAACCAGCGCTGTTAAGGGCGTTCTGAGCACGCAATACCGTATCGCTTGGTTTGCCCGGAGGTTGGGTTTTCGTGCTCTTAGCTTTGCTGCCCTTCTTAGTTTTGGACACGGGCTTCGTCGCATCAGGAGCGGCATTACCTGCCCAGATTGGAGCCCAAGTGGCACCGCGATCTACTGAGCGATAAACACCAAGATTGGTGCCGAGATAGATCATGTTCGCGTCGCGTAAATCCTGAAGAATCGAATAGGCGATCAAACGCGACGGCATATTGCGCATCGAAGGGCGCCAGGTTTGACCATTGTCAGTACTCGTGAAGAAGAAACCGCCACCTGTCGCAGTGTTAATCGTCGCCGCATATATTCGATTCGGCATCTCCCAGTCAGCGACGATGCTATTTGCGAATCTGCCGCTGTAACCGCTATTGGTTGGTATGAAAGTCTTACCGCTGTCATTTGAGACCATGACACCGTAGTTGTTAGTGCCGATAAAGACTGTCTCCGGACGAGTGGGGTGCACAGTAATCGAATTGATTTCCAGTTGCCGTGACGTAGTCACCATCCATGAATCAGCGTCACCGCCTTTCTCGGAGCGCCAGAATCCTTCAGTTGTTCCCGCGAACACGACTCCCGGAACCGAAGGATGTTGCAAAATAGCCCGGGTGCGACGAGACTGAGACGGTATCCCTTGCACCTTCCGCCAACTGTCACCCGCGTTCTTCGTTTCGTAAATTCCACTGCACGCAGAAGCAATCAAGTGGTTTGGATCTTGCGGATCGATATCGATCGCGAAGATGTCGGAATCGTCAATGATTCCGTTCTTGATGGATTTCCAGGTTCTGCCACCATCGACCGTCTTGTATGGCAAGTACCAGGTTCCGGCATAGATAATATCGGACGAGCGCGGATCCATTGCCAACGACTCCACATGCACAAGGCCGGCGGTGGCTTGAGTTGGTAACTGTTGCCAACTGTCGCCGGAGTCGTCAGACCTGAAGATCCCGTTAAAAGTGCCGATAATCAGCACGTCTGGATTCGACTTTGACTGAGTCATTGAATGGAGCGCTTCGTTCTTAAGCTCGCTGCTCTCTTTCCATTTCCGCCCCCCATCCGTTGACTTGAAGAACCCACCCGGCTCTTTATGACGATGCGTAGCCACATACAGAACCTGCGAATCTCGTGGATCGACCAGGATATGGTCTACGAAGAGTTTTGGCCGATTAAAGTTATATAGCAGCGTCCAATGCTTGCCGCCGTCGGAAGAGGTATAAATCTGCCCGTCAAGGGTTCCGAAATAAAGACGATCAGGGTCTTTCGGATCAACAACAAGATCGCGCACGTCACCGCCAGGAGGGCCGGTCGCCTGCCAGGTCGCCGAATACCCCGAAGGGTCGTTGGTGGCATCGTCGATAGGCAACGGGAGGACAGGTGACTGGAGGCTAAACAGGATGATTAACAGGATGGGGGTGACTAACTTCATAGCTTTCATACTCATATCGGGTCTTAATCTTCAAAACACACACGAAATGCACTTCGTGGCGTCGAGCCTCTCAAAGTCTAACTCAATTCCTCCGGTTTGTATCCAGAGAACTCATAAGCCCTTAAGATGCGCTACCTTTCAGCAGCAGTTGTATAAAACAGTATCGTGAAACGCGACACGGGCGATGTTCCCTGAGGGAGCATCGCCCGTGCTGGAAAGTCCGCGTCTTATTACCGACGCGAAGTTAGTTATTCGTCACCACGCCGAGCCCGACGACGGCCCGCCCGTTTACATTGCGGACACGGTGTGACGGAGCTTTCGCTGGCGGCTGGAGCAGTTGCCCCGCTGGGCACAACCCACAGTTGCACGGTCAAGTCTTCACGACAGCCACCGTCCACTGCTGTGAGTCGTCCGGCATCGATGCCGCGCGTGTTAACCAGGTAGTTCTTAGCGCGGTCAGCTCTCGCTTGTCCCTCGCCCTCGCAGGAGCCGTAAGCAATGATGGTTCCCTGAGCAGTAGGATCGTTCTGCAACGCAATTGCGTAGTTGTCGAGACGAGCCTTCTCATCGTTGAACCGGATGTTTCCGTATTCGTCAAACTTCGTTGGCGTCGGGACGACAATAGTCTTCACCGAAGTAGTGCACGAAGCTGTACGTGAACAGGCCGGGTCGACACCACCAAGCTCGACAGTCGCCGTTATGGTGCTGCCACCAACTCCCTTGGTGTCGACAGTAATTGACGACGTTCCCTGGCCACCCGAAATCGTGCCAGCAGAAACTGACCAATTGTAAGTCAGGTTAAGTGAACCGGAGTCGCCGACCGAGGCCGTGAAGGTAGCTGAATCGCCGTCATTAACTTCACTCGGGCAGCTAACCGACACTGTCGGACACGGCGGCTTGCAATCGGTGCAAACTGCGACCGTCACCGTCGTGGTGGCGTTCGCCGTGTGCTGATTACCGTCGTTAACCTCTACTGAAGCCGTATAGGTACCCGGGTTTACGCCCGAGAGATCCCAGCTCACTGTCCGGCCTTCACCGGTAATACGACCACCGGTTACGGTCCAGGTATGAAGCAACGTATCGTTGTCTGGATCACGCGAGTCCGCAGTTAAGGTGACTTCGCGGCTGGAGCTCGGAGTGCAAGTAGCCGAGCTTGTGCCTTCCGGACACGGCAGCATGACTGAAGACGACGAGGACGAGACTGATACCGTCGGCGGCTGATTCGGCGGAACCGGCAAGCCACGCGGATTGCGATGTCCGACGAAGAACTGCGCCAGGAAGCCATGCGGATCCTCTGACTCGCGGAAGCCTGCTGGATACGAGTGGTCGAACAAACCAAAGAGTCGATCACCCTGCTGATTCACGTGTTGCCGGTAAGCAGCACTGAAACCCAGCCAGCGACGCGGGAAAATACGCACACCGCCGAGGATGTCCACCGGATTGTTTGGAAATGCATTTTCCGTACGACTACGGATGTAGTGAATTGACTTCACCTCGGTAATGATTTGGAAGTGCTTGTTGACTGGAAAGTCGAAGCCAACACCAGCTAACAGTTCATCTGGCCGATTCAACAACGCTACGTTAGGACCGCCAAAAGCTTCCGAACGCGGATTGCTGTTAAGGATGAATCCTACGTTGGCGGAAAGGTTCGCGTGCTTGCTTAGACGTCCACTGACAACGCCCACGAAGCCAAAGTCGCCAATGTCGCCACCGGGGCTAGCGCCACGCTGTAGTTGGTTAAAGCCCGAAAAATCATCCGCCTTATCCGGATAGAAACGATAAAACGCCACCAGGCCAACACCCAATGGATTGTTTGGTCCGGTGAAACGAATCTTGCCACCAACCACAAAGCTCCCGAAGATCGACTCACCATAGAGACGATTGATGAATGGAGCATCCGCTATGTAGGTTGGTGCAATCGTCGAAAGGTCCGGCACAACCTGCGCAGCAAAAGTAAGGTTCGCAGGAATGGTACGAGTTGTCAGCACTACACCAGGCAAGATGCTTCCCACCGCCGAACCATAGCCCGGGAAGAATGCTGCGTCGCCGTAGTTGCCACCGCCACCGATAGGAGCACCGAGTCGGCTGACGAACGGGGGCGCAACGGGGCTACCGGTCAAACCAAAGTTCGGACCGACACCGTTCACAAATGGAAATTGCACGAAGCGCTGACCACCAACGTTACAAGGCGGGCCGGCAGGCCGGAAGACCGCACCGGTAATATTCTGTGTACCACTTACGCGCTCCGGTGCAAGAATGATGGCCTGAGGCGAGCACAACGTCGGAAAGAAGAGTTGTGAGTTGGGAAGGTAGAAGCCCGAGAGGTGTCTCGGGTTGTTGACCTTCACGCCGCGATAACCATTCGTGTTGAAAAACAACTCGAGGTGATCGTTCAACCCGATATTGAAGCTCAACGGAGTTTCTACGATGTCGACGTCGCCGGGATCACGATCGTAGTTGCTGTACGCGATGCTAAACGTGTACTCACCACGACGTATCGTGTCGCCATCATAGATGGTGAACAGACCGGTTGGGCCACCTGGAGCGCCACCGGTCCCCACAGTCGGCGCCTGGTTTCGTGGGTCATTTTCTTTCCTTAAAGTTTGTGCTGATACCGCGGCACACAGCACCAACATGACGAGCGCGGTAAATAGCGCTCTAGTTGCGAGTCTCATCGCATTCCTCCTGCCAAAATATGAAATTTGCTTAATAGCGTTGACCAGCGCAAGCAACCACTTGCCCGAAGCGGGGGCTTCACTTTCAAGAACCAAGAGGGCCTCATGGCCCTTTGCGCACCTCAAAAGCACCGCACGAAATGGTGAAAACTTATCGCTGGGCCGGGTGCTAAAATCATGCCGACCATACTCTACCTGCTAGCGGAAATCAAGACTTTTTCACTACTTAGCGCCAACTTCTTTTATGTTTTTTCCGTCACGTGTGGTCACGCGTAGATGCCCCGCATGCGCGTGTCGTAGGCCACCCGATCGATGGCCAACATGTAGGCCGCGGTCCTGGTGTCGACGCTGTGTGCGGTTGCATAACGACACAGATCATTGAAACTTGCCACCATAGTGTCCTGAAGCCGCTGGTTGACGACGTCTTCGCGCCAGAAGTAGCCCATCCTGTCCTGAACCCATTCAAAATACGAAACAGTGACACCGCCGGCATTCGCAAGGATGTCCGGGACAACGAAAACACCATTTTGATGCAACACTTCGTCTGCCCCGGCAGTAGTTGGCCCATTGGCCCCTTCAGCCAGCACTTTGCACTTGATCCGATGCGCGTTCTGCGACGTGATCTGATTCTCGGTGGCCGCCGGAACGAGAACATCGCATTCGAGTTCTAACAGTTCGCTGTTTGAAACCCTCTCAACCCCTTCGTATCCTTCAAACGACCTGGTTGCCTGGAGATGGTCGAGCGCCGCCGGGATGTCTATGCCCGCTCGATTGTAGATTCCACCATGAACGTCCGAAATGGCTACGACGTTGTAACCTGACTCGTGAAGCAAACGCGCACCGATCCCGCCCACATTGCCCGACCCCTGCACGACTACACGAGTGCTCGCCGGGGTCATCTTAAACCGCTTGATCGCTTCATTAATCACAAACAGAATGCCGCGTCCCGTGGCTTCACGCCGACCAGAGGAGCCGCCGAGGTCAATTGGTTTTCCCGTGACCACGGCGGTGACCGTGTGACGCGCGTGCATTGAATACGTGTCCATGATCCAAGCCATGGTTTGTTCGTTTGTATTCATGTCCGGCGCCGGCACGTCTTTTTCCGGACCAATGAAGTCGAGTAGTTCAGAGGCATAGCGCCGCGTCATTCTCTCCAACTCGCCCATGGACATTTGTTGCGGATCGCAAACGACGCCTCCCTTCGCACCGCCAAAAGGAACGTTCACTACGGCGCACTTCCAGGTCATCCATGCGGCGAGGGCTCGTACCTCATCGATATTCACATCGGGCGCATATCGAATTCCGCCCTTGGCTGGGCCCCTCGCAAAGTTGTGCTGTACACGATAGCCTTCAAACACCTGAATCCGGCCTGAGTCCATACGGGTGGGGATATATACCTTGAGTTCACGGTTGGGGACGCGCATCACCGCGTACAAATCCGGGTCGAGGTTGAGGAGTTTTGCCGCGCGATCAAAACGCGACATCATCGACTCGAAGGGATTCGCTTCTTTTATCTCCCGAATGTCGTCAACGTACACTGCATTAGGCATGCTGCACATTTCTTCTCCAATTTGTTTTAGATACCTTTCGCCAGGACCTCGTTCATCGCGCCACTGCGAAAGCCGTGCAAGTCTAGAGTCACGTACTTAAAGCCGAGCTCACGAAAACGACGCGCTAATTCGTCAACCACTTCACGCCGCAACGCGCGATCCATCTCTGCCGGAGAGATCTCAAGCCGCACAATCTGATCATGATGTCGTACACGAAACTCGCGGAATCCCAGCGAACGTAAAATATCTTCACCCTGATCTACTGTGCCCAGTCGCTCGATCGTGACGTGAGTGCCGTAAGCGATCCGCGATGAGAGACAAGGACTGGCGGGTTTGTTCCAGGTGGGAAGGCCGGCGCGGCGACTCAGCTCTCGCACCTCTTGCTTACTTAATCCGGCCTCGATTAGCGGGCTGCGCACGCCATGCTGGCTGGCAGCTACTCTTCCTGGACGATGGTCGCTCAGGTCATCGGTGGTGGAACCATCAAGGACGAACTGAATCTGACGTTCGCGCGCAAAGGGTTCAAGCTTCTGATACAACTCATCCTTGCAAAAGAAACAACGATTCGGGCCATTAGCCACATATTCGGCTTTGTCTAATTCCTGCGTTTGGATCGTCTCCACCCGGAAACCAAATTGCTCAACGACGCGCGCCGTTTCTTCTCGTTGATAATTTGGCAGGCTGGCCGATTCGCCGGTTACACAAAGCGCGCCCGCTCCCAACTCGGCGTTAGCGACATAAGCAAGGTAGGTGCTGTCGACGCCGCCCGAGAAAGCGACCAGCACCGACTCCATCTCACGCATGAGAGACCGCAACCGTTCTTCCTTGACCTTTAGGGCCGCGAGATCGAACAGTGCTTCTTCTTGAATATGAGGGTCCTCGACGACAGAGTTCATCAGCAAATCCATTCGATGATGCAGACACACTACACGCGACCGCATCTGATTACTTCATTACAACTTTATTGGATTACGGAAAGGCATGTTATCCCATGCATCAATCTCGGTGCAACCAGCATCTTATGCGAGTTGTGCTGTGGTTAATTCGCAGTGACTAACTGTATCTGAGTTGAGCCCAAGTGCCTTTGGACGTGCTGAGTTGGAGCATGTTAAGATCGCTACCTCCCCAGCATGTACTCCTCGAATCCACGCTTCCGAAAATCGGTAACGCAATACCCTCGATGTCGCGACTGTTTACTTTAAGACTGATACAGCGCTCTCTCATCGTGAGCCTGGTTCTCGCCTGCGCTGCCGCCTTGGGCGCGGCGCAGAACGAACCTGCGCTTGGTGACGATCCGGATCCGGTAAGGCTGTTTGAACGAGGTCAAGCGGCTCACGCTCGCGGTGACTTCGAGCGCGCTTTGGCGTTATACGACGAAGCCATCAAGGTTCGCCCGGAATTTCCGGAGGCTGAGTTTCAAAAGGGCGCAGCCTTGATCTCGCTGAACCGGCTGGCGGAAGCCGAGCCCTCCTTTAGGCGCGCAATTGAACTGAAAAAAAACTGGGGTCTGCCCTACAGCTCACTCGGAGTCTTGCTTACCCGATTGAATCGCGACGCCGAAGCCGCTTCGCTGCTCCAGCAAGCTCTACAATTCGACAAGAACGACAGCCTGGCTTTAAGAGTGCTGGCGAGCTTGAGGCTGCGCGCCGGTGACCCTGCCGCAGCGTTGCGGCTCGCGCAAAGCGCAACGAGTGACGTGGAGGCACCTGCCGCTGCCTGGTTGATCCGCGCTCAGGCAGAACGTGCTACAGGAGACAGAGTGGCGGCGAAGACTAGTTTGAGCCGCGCTTTGCAACTGGAACCGGAGAACGTCGCCGCGCTTGTAGAGAATGCCGATCTCGCCCTGGACCAGAATGATTACGATGGCGCAATTGTCAGTCTCGAAGCTGCCAGTCGCATCAGCAAGGGCGACAAACAGATCGCTTCAAGACTAGCGCTTGCTCACGAGCGCGCCGGCAGGACAGCGGAGGCGCGTCGCATCGCAACGGCTGCGGGTATCGTCGACGAAGATCCTGCCAAGCCGCACATCGAAGGAACGGCAGAAGAAATCGCCGCCGCGAACAGCGACGATCCATTAGTCTCGCGCAAAGCCCTGGAAAAACTTCTCGAGAAGAATCCGCGCAATGCGATTCTCTTCGCTCGCCTCGGAGCGTCATATCGCACCGACAATCCCAACCGCGCGCTAGAGTTCTATCATCGCGCCGCTCAACTGCAGCCGGCTAATCCGGATTACGCGACCGGTTATGCGGCCGCCCTCGTGCGCGCGCGACGCTTTGCTGAGGCGGCGGCAATACTGCGACAGGTAATAACAGCGCATCCGAACAATTACACCGCACATGCGAATTTGGCGACCGCGCTTTATGAACAGAAGCTCTTCGCCGAAGCTTTGCCGGAGTATGAATGGCTCCTGCGGACTAAACCGGACGCCATAGTGGCCTATTACTTCATTGCCAGCGCCCATGATTATCTCGGAGAATACCGCGAGGCTCTGGCGGCTTATGAAAGTTTCCTTGAACGAGCCGATGCGACTTCGAATCAGCTGGAGATCGAAAAAGTGCGACTGCGACTGCCGCTGTTGCGCCGGCAGGTGAAACGTGGTGAGGGCGTTAAGCGCAAGTCTTGAAGCGACTCGACTGACGAGTCTCAACTAGCAACGAGCGACGATGCAACGAATCAACTCTCAAAGATGGTGCCTGAGCTTATTCGTGCTCGCCCCTTGCCTGCTGGCTGTTTGTGTTCAGGCAGTGAATGCTCAGGAAGCGCCCGCAGTACAGCAACCCACGGCGCCACCGCCGGCAAAGCTCATCACGAAAGAGGACCGGGCCCGCGTGGCCGCGGCGAAGGACGACAAAGCACGGCTGCGTATTACCATTGAAATTGCCGAAGCACACCTTACTGACGCTGAGACTCGTTCAGCGGGGGAGGATTTTGACGCGGCGGCAGCATCGCTGGGTAAGTATCACGCGTTGATTGAGGATGCGCTCTCGTTTCTGGGATCGATGAGTCGCGACCAAAACCGGACTCGCGATCTCTACAAGCGACTTGAACTGGCTCTGCGCGGTCACGGGCCACGGCTGACGGCAATCCGCCGCACCACGCCACTCGAATACGCGGTTTGGGTCAAGCAACTGGAAGAGTTTGCGCGCAAAGGACGAACAGAAGCACTGAACTCGTTTTATGGCAACACTGTCCTGAAGGACCCGCAATCAAAAGTTGAAAAAGTTGAAAACGAAAAGAGCTCGAAGAAACCACAGGAGCCGACGCCTACGCCCAACAACTAATCATCATGACTAATCGCAAAATAGTCTTGCTCCTGCCCCTGTTGCTGCTGTTTCCCTTCACCTCTGAGGCGAGTGTCCTGAACCGCGTTCAGGGTCGCGATCACTTCACCGAGTTGGAAGTGGAACAGATCAAGGACACGCAGATCCTCGATAAGCGCATCGGCGTTTTCATAAAAGCAATTGAGCGGCGGCTCCGCGTTCTAACAGGAACGACCACTGATACCGCCAAGCAACAAAAGAAAGACGCGGAACTTTATGGTGAGCTGCCGTCAGGCTCTCGGGCCGAGCTGATTGGCGACATCGCGAAAATACTGGATGAGGCAATTACCAATATCGACGATGTCAGCTCTCGTGATGAAAAGAACCCCCTGATTCCAACAGCGCTTCGTTTGCTTGCCAACGAGGCGAAACGCGTCGTCGAACAAATACGACCGCTTCAGTCCCAGGCCAGTAACGAAGCCGAAGCCGGTAGCATCGAACAGGTGACTGAAAATGCAGAAGCAATTTTGGCTGCCGCCAATAAACTCCCGCCACCAGTTGCGAAGGAAAAGAAGAGCAAGCAGGAAAAATCCAAAAACTGACGCAAACAAAAGAGGGGGCCGAAGCCCCCTACTCCAGCTGATCTCTGCAAGCCGTTTTAACCTTTACCTCGCTTTCTAACTTCAGCACTTACCTTGTTGGCTTCGTTATCGACCGAGGCGCCGGCACTGGCTTCGTCGCCTTCTTCCTTTGCCGTCGCGTTTGATTGCAAACGCGGCGCAGTCTCACCAACGGCAAACAGTTTGAAGTCAACTCGCGATTCTGTTTTGTCCGCCCCAGTTACGCCCGCAGCACGACCCAGAAAGCCCCCCAGCTTTTTCGCCGCCGACACTTTGAGGGTGCTGAGGTCCGTGTAGAGGATGAAATCACATTGCTTCGCTTTTGCCTCTGCCTCAAGTTCGGCAGGCGAGCTACCCGCCAGTGGAATTGCATCGATACCAGAGCTGCCAATGCGGCCGATCAGGCGCTGACGTAACGACTCCAACGATACCGAGCGGTCGGTTTGGTTATTAATCGCAACTACGCCTACTCGCAACGTGCCCGGAGGTTTCGCCATTGCTGATGCCATGCTGTTGTCGGGACGTGCGGTGCTCGGCTGAGGTTGACTCGGCTGAGGTTGATTCGACTCGCCCATGATCGAATCCATCGACGGCGGCGCGCCATAGAGTTCCTGAGCATTGGTCGTCTCCGCATAACCCGCAGGCACGTCAAACAGGGCCGCATCTAAAGGATCGCGAGAAAGGTCGAGCACTTCTTTGGTTGAGGTAAACACCGCCCTGCCATCAGGACCATACATCGTCGTTGTTTCACTTAGCGGGTAACCCTTGCGTCCTGAGCCTATCTGCTTTGCCACAATCTCGTCGCGACATCCACCCTGCGGTAGCGGCGGTCGACCAACCTGCGGAACGCCAAGATTGCAATCGAAACTAAATGTCAGGTCGATATACCAGCCGTCCGTCTCCATGCGTTGGTTCATCGGACTGCACGCATCCGTCGACGACTCGATCAATAACGACGACTTGATGTGACGCGCCGTGAAGCCAAACATTTCTTTTCGTTCACCCGTGTCGTTAACTGTCGTGGTGTACTTGACTAGTCCCCCCCGTCGTCCCGACTCGGCGGGCGGCGTCGCTGAAGTGGTGCGCGGAGTCGTGTTCATCGCCTCGATGGTTTGCATCGGCGTGATCACATATTTGCGCATCGCGTCGTTAATCTGAATGGTGCGCTTTAAGTCGCACTGAGTGATGTTGATGATGTCCGAACCATAGCCCATGCGCATCTCACTGCGTTCGCGCTTGCCCTTGATCATCGTCGAGCTCTCGTACGATTGACCCGAGGTAGTGCTGCGATAAGTGATGCGCAGATCGGATTGTGCCGGCGGTGAGGCCGGCGCCGGAGTGGTACGGCCGCGTCGCTGCTGCGCGAAGATCGCGGATACCGAAACCACTAAAAGAAACAAAACCACAAGACCCCTAAACCTTAATCTCATCATTGCTCTCCTTCGTGTTGTTCTTACTGATCCGCCGTGTGGCGGAGAATTCACACTACTAGTCGCGCGCTTGTCGCAGCGTCGCTGTTGCCCGTTTCAGCAACTCGATGATACGCAGCAGGGATTCCTTTGTGTTAGTGCTATTGCGATCATCAATCCCCTGCCGGAAATCCGGTAACGGTTGTGCTGCGTATCCAGTGTAAAGCCCTGGCGCGTAAATGTGATGTCGATACCAGGGCCGGCCACGCAAACCACGCTCGTCAATGAAGTCTCGTTCCACTGCAATCAGCGCGTCGTTAATCTTTTGTAGTTTGGCGACCGCCCGCGGATGATTGTCGTTAGCCGCGACCCGAGTCCGCTGAATTTCCTTGATTGTCTCTTGCCGGTCCTTGTCTACGCCTGCCGCTTCCCTTGCAAAATCATCGCTAGCTTCAATCATTTCCTTGTCGTTCAAACCTGCGGCAAGCTTCAAACGTTTCGCGGTTTTCAGACTCTCATCGAAAAATTCGCGAATCTGTTTCGCATAGTCACTATAGTCAAAGGGCAAGCCCTCGGCATCGGCTAGTCGCATGGCCACCGTGCCCCAGAGCTGCGCCGCTGCCACATGATAGACGAAGTTAGGATCACCAAAGCGCGACATCCAATTAAAGGAATCATAAGCTGAGTGGTAAACACCGTAGTCGCCACCAAAACCCATGTCGAGCGAAGGCACGCCGAGGTGTTGCAGAAAGGGTGTGTAATCAGAGCCGGAACCCAACGCCCCGATGCGCGCTTCGGCAATCGCATGATCGGAACCTGACTCAGCGTCAGTCAACTCAGCTTCTGGCCTCGTTCCGTGAAAACGATCCTGCCATTGCTGGTAAACGGTCTTGCCACTTTTTGGATCGCGCACATCGCGCGTGGCGCCGCGAATCAACTTCCATAACGAGGGCACGGACGAAGCGCCGAAGTTCGGGCCAGACACCGCCGCATCCATGTTTAGATAGGCGACCGCCTTTTGTCTTAACTCGGCAGCATTTTCCTCGGCCCATTCCACAGAGCCGATTAACCCATACTCTTCCCCATCCCAACTGCACAGGACGATTGTTCGTCTGGGCTTCCAGCCACTCTTCAAGAGTTGACCGAAGCCACGCGCCGCTTCGAGCATTGCCGCGGAGCCGCTGTTAGGATCGACTGCGCCAAACGTCCACGCGTCGCGGTGATTTCCCATGATCACCCAGCGATCTTTTTCCTCAGCGCCCTCGATGCGTGCGACTACATTCCAGATCTTGCGAATCTGGTAATCCATTTCTGTCTTCAAATGTACGCGGACGTCACTTGTACCACCGACGTGATATGAAAATGGCAAGCCACCTTGAAAACCAGCTGGGCGCACCGGTCCGCGCAGTGGCTGCAAAAGTTGCTTCGCATCGCCATAGGAGATCGGCTGCACTGGAATGCTGGTTAGATTTGTCGCATCTTCGATCTTGATTCGTTCGACGCCGGGGATTGAAGGCTTGCCGGGGGTTAAAGGATCGCCAGGATACTGAAACAGGTACTGCACCGAACCTCTTTGCGCCGAAGTCGCAGGACGCCACGGTCCATTGGGATAAACGTCACCCTGCATGTAGCCATCGTCAGCAGGATCGGAATAGATGAGCAATCCAAGCGCGCCATTCTGCTCCGCGACCCTGGCTTTTACTCCGCGAAAGGAATTGCCATAGCGCGCAATAGCAATCTTTCCTTTCACGTCCACACCCGCTTTCTTGAGTGCTTCATAGTCGGGCGGAAGCCCGTAGTTGACGTAAACGAGCGGAGCCGTCACGTCTCCGCTGGGACTGTAGCCATTGAACAGAGGAATGATTTTCGCGTTTGATGAGGACGAATCTTCCGGAACTACGGCTTCGCTAAGCGCCAGGCGTTCACGCCGTGGTGCAACCAACTCCACGACCGACGGCCGTTTAGGATAGGGAAGCAAAACGTCGTATTCCTTAAGCTCAGCGGCCAGGCCATAACTCCGCATTTGATCGCGGACATAAATTGCCGTCGCATAATCCTCTTTTGTCCCCGCGACATGAGGTTCGGCAGTAAGGCGTCGTGAATGTTCACGCGCGGAATTCGCCGCCGGGACTGCCCGGAATTGGTCTTCCCAACGTCGCTGCGCCGCAGCGCCTTCAGCTGAAAAGCCATCCAATGCGGGCGAGGTTGGCTCCTGTGAACGAGCGGAGCGAATTGAATCGGCGAACAGCGAGAAAATGATTATTAACGAAAGGCAAAACACCTGGCGTGTGCTTTTCACTGAGGAATGGTTCTCCTTGCTCCGTAGCGGCAACTGCGTCCGTAAACTTCAGCTGAACATTGCTCGCCGTCAGCGCGTAGAATAGCCGAGGTAAAAATCATGGACAGCAGATTTTATCCCGGAGTCGAAGTAGACGTTAACAAACTGCTCGATGAGCTGCGTAATCTATTTGATACCGACTACGAAGTGCAAACAATGCAGGTCGCCGCAACGAGTGTGTTGCAGGCACGTAAGTCTAGCACGCTACGCGATCTCACCGGACTCTCGGCGGCGCTGACGATCAAGATCACTCCCGAAGGCAGCGGCACGCGCGTCGAGATTGGAATGCAGAAATGGTTTGACAAGGCTGCCGTAGCGGCGGTGGCACTCGTGCTTTCAGCGGGATTGCTGCTCGCTCTTCCGGCACTCGGTGCTTACTGGCAATACAAGATCACTGAAGATGCCTGGAAAACTATTGAAGGCCACGTGGCGGCAAAAGCGGGCGGCTATGTTCCGCCGCTGCCGGGGCGATGCGGCACTTGCGGCGCGGCGAATAGTGCCGGCTCCGGATTTTGCTCCACATGTGGCGCGAACCTGAAAGTCGGTCTTGCCTGCCCTGCCTGCGGTGCCATCCAAAGAGAAACCTCAGCGCGGTTCTGTAACCGTTGCGGAAAGCCGCTACAACAAAACCCTGACAGTTAGGTTTCGACGCGTAGCGTCAGTAAGGTTAGCCCGGCGTTAACGCCGGGATCACGTTGTTAGGCGTTCTCGTCGCGTAGCGACATTGATTCGAGCGGCCCACCATCATTGACTTCTGGAAACAAAGGTCATATAAGCCTCCGCACACACGGTAAATCCCAGCACCATTACCAATACGAATTTTAACCGCCCAGCAACCCCCCGGAGGTGGGTTATCCATGAAAAAGTGTCTCCTCGTATTAGCTGTTTCCCTGCTCGTCTGTCTTAACGTTCTCGCGCAAGAAACTCCACCAAAAGTACTCTTAATCGTGCGGGAAGAGATCAAGCCCGGCATGATGCCAACCCACAGTCGCCATGCGGCGGAGTACGCATCAATGTTTGCCAAACTGCAAACGCCCAACGAAAGAATCGCTCTCGTGCCGCTAGCGGGCAACGAGAACGAAGTTGTCTACTTAAACGCCGCGGGATCTTTCAGTGAAATCGAGAGGATCAATCAGGAAACGGACAAGAAAATGAGCACCGTTAATGCAAGTATGCAACCTCAAGTTGATCGCCTCAATAAAGAAGCTCCGGCGCTGCACAATGCCATGCGCGACATGCTCGCGGTCTATCGGCCGGACCTGAGTTTCAATCCGGGCGCAAATATTCCCCAAATGCGTTACTTCTCAGTTACAACAGTTCGCATTCGTCCGGGACATGATGCTCAGTACGCGGACTACGTGCAGAAGGTGGCCAGCGTGGCTCGCGATAAGGCAAAGGTTAATAACGTCCATCTCGCCGTGTACCAGATCATTTCCGGAGCTCCTGGTGGTACCTACATAGTCTTCCGTCCCATGAAATCACTGAGCGAGATGGATGAACCGATCGGTATGAAGGTAAGGGCGGCGATGAGTGACGACCAGAAAAAAGATGCTGACAAGATGTACGGCGAAGCCGTCATGTCGAGCGAAACAAGCACCTACGCTTTCGCACCCCGGATGAGTTTTGTTTCCAAAGAATTTGCTGCAGCCGATCCTGCTTTCTGGCATCCGCCCATGGAAATGGCAGCGAAGCCAAAACCAAAGAAGCGCGCTCCAAAAGCACCGCCAACGCCACCGGCGAACTAAAACCAAAATGCGGAATGCAGAATGATGAATGCGGAATTCCCCACTCTGAAATCTGCATTCCGCATTTGTCCTAGTCGTGTCTTAGTGCTTTGACAGGATCGATGCGCGCGGCGCGCGCCGCAGGATACAGCGCCGCAAGAATTGAGACCGCAAGCGCAAACAGAATCGCACCGAGGGAAAGCCAGGGAGGCAAGGAAAAGAAGTCGACGTAAGCGGCACCCTGGGGTTTGAGAATGAAACGATAAGCGAGCCGGTTGGCGAGTCCGTCGACACCCCACGCCACCAGCGTCCCGATCACGCCGCCCGTCAAGCCAATCACCGCAGCTTCTACGAAGAAGATCAGTTTGATCTCCCGATCTTCCGCGCCGATAGCCTTCATGATTCCAATCTCACGCGTCCGTTCCAGGATCGACATGATCATAGTGTTGGCGATCCCGAATGACGCAACGAGCAGCGAGATGCCACCGAGCAAACCTAAAACCGAATCGAGAATCAGGAAGACAGTCCGCAGTTGCTCCAGCTCGTCGACGATTGAAAAGCTACTGAAGCCCGCATCATTTAAACGCTTGCGCACATCAGTCAGCGCCACCGGATCGTCAACCCGCACCACCGCCGAATCGTAGCCTTCGCTTTCCGCATCACCAAGGGCGCCACTTTGCCGCGCCAACTCCAATGCAACCTCTCCCATTGGGGTGCGCTGCTCCAACGTCCAGGCCCGGGCCGCGGGGAGCGGCACATAAATCCCAGCGCGCGGCAACAAGCCGCGCAGGCCGCCTTGTCCTGGTCCCTCCTTGAGTTCAGTTTTCAAAACACCAGAAATTCGGAAAGTATGAGCTACCAGTCCGGGAGCCTTCTCGTCTAGCTCCGGCTCGCCGAGGGGAATGCCGAAAAAGTTTGGCGGCCCTTCTTCGTCGTTCTCATTTTTGCTCGCGCTTGGCGGCGCCAGAAACTCCAGGGTTTGGCCGGCGGCGTCAGCAAGATTTTCGTAACCGAAATCGCGGGCGAAGCGTTCAGTGACCACTACTTCATCCGAGTTTGGCGCGCTAATCATTTTGCCGGCGATGAAATCCTGAAAGCGCGTGGACGAGTTGGGCACGGTGGCGCCACTAACCTGCTGCGTCAGGACTTTTCCGTTTGCGCGAACGTAGACTGTGAAATTGATGGAAGGTTCTACATAGGCGACGCCTTGAATCTTGCCAATCTCGGCAATGGCGGCGTCGTCGAGAATGCGGGAAGGTGTGTTTCCTGAGTTCGAGCGTCCTTCGCGGCGTTCGCCGTCATCTCTCCTTCCCGAGCGATCCGCGCCCGCAGAAGCCATGCTGCTCAGGGTCCGCCCAAACACGCGAATCTCGCTGAATAGATCGAGCGCCTTAAAACGCGCCAACATATTTCCCTGGAGTCCGAGTCCGAAGGAAACCATCGTGACGATCACGGCGACACCCACGATTACGCCCATCGTGGTGAGCACGGCGCGCAGTTTCGCCTGGCGCAAATTTCGTAACGCGAGATAAAGAATGTCTATGAAGCTCATTAAAAGGATTCGTGATTTTTGATTAAGAAAACTGAAACCGCCAAGACGCCAAGGAGCACAGAGTTCGCCAAGAAGAAAAAGAGCTTACTATTTTGTGGTTGGTGCGTTGTTTCAGAAGCCCAGCTTTAACCTCTGCCGTTCAAAACTTCATCAGCGATCAAATTTAAGGTACCGAGCTCAAAGTCTCTTCCTTCTACTTGGCGAACTTTGTGATCCTTGGCGCCTTGGCGGTTTCATCTCTTCAACTAGCGAAAACAAGCTTCACCGCCTCAGTAGTCCAATCTGCCAGATCCTTCGTCACTACTTCCGCGCCGGCGGCACGCAACTCTGCTGGCGCAACGGTATTTGTCACACCCAGCGTGTGCATTCCCGCAGTGCGCGCCGCAACAATCCCCGGTGGCGAGTCTTCGATCGCCAGACATTCACTCGCTTGCACTGATGCTTGGCCTGCCTGGCTCAGATATTTGTTCACTTTCGCAAGTCCCTGCAAATAACAATCGGGCGCCGGCTTGCACACAGAGACGTCCTCAGAACTCACCACGATTGAAAATAATGAACCCAGCTGCGCTCGTTCGAATATGTAGCCAATCTCATCTCGGCCGGCCATGCTGACGAGGCCGACGGTGAAATCGCGCGCCGCTGCCTTGAGAAAAGTCTTGACTCCATGGAATAGCGGAAGGTCATCGGTTAGCAGGCGGCGGTGCACCTCCATCTTGCGGGCCAGAACATCTGCGAGCGTCTCGTCCGTCAGCTCCTTCCCCGCAGCGCGAAAGGCAGTTTTCACGAATGTCGGATCATCCATGCCGAGTGCTTGCAGGTATTGGGCTTCGGTGAGTGGGACAGCGTAGGGCACAAACACTTCCTGATAGGCCTTCATTTGCAACATCTCGTCGTCAATGATGACGCCGTTGAAATCAAATAGGATTGCTTTAATCATGAATGGGTTTCAGGTTTCAGGTTTCAGGTTTAAGGTGCCCGCCTTGGATCCTGACCCTGACTCTACGTTCTTTCTTGAGACTTGAGACTTGAGACTTGAGACCGGGCCGAAAGTTCTTCCACCATCCTCGGCAACCT
>JBAPXA010000263.1:0-3588 GCA_049283975.1 Pyrinomonadaceae bacterium
CCCAGGTAGGTGTAAATGCCGCTCATGTTCGCGAGTTGCAGTCCCCAACCGAATTGGATACCGAGGAAACCAAAACTCATGTTGAAGATTTGCCAGAAACTTAGGCGTGGTTTGTTCATGGTGATTCTCCACTACCTTTGGAGTGCGCCGGCAGAGCGCAGCGGCGACGGCGCTTTGGGTTGAAACAGCTGTCGCCGCTAACCGAGAAACCAAAGCGGTGTCGCGCTTTCGCTTGCCACCGCACTCCAAAAGTTCCGACTCAACACCCACTACTTTCCATAAAGACTCAGATCCTCTACCACCACATTCCGATCCAGCGAAAGCACATACATCAAAGTGCGCGCTATGTTGGCTACATGAATGAAACCCGAACGCGGTTCCTGATCCGGCTTCGTGTTTTCCACGTCCACCAACCCCGGACAAAAGTTGAAGACGCGAATGTTTGCCCCTGTCTTGCGCACGTCGTCACGTAAGGCTTCCGCGTAACCGAGCAAGCCAAACTTGGAGGCACAGTAAGATGGCACATCAGCGTAGCCCTGCTTTCCCGCCTGCGATGAGATGTTGACGATGTCTCCAAAATCCTGTTTACGCATTTGTGGCAGCACGGCTCGAACCAACTGCATCACTCCGCGCAGGTTGGTCTCCATCACTTTGTCCCAACCTTCATCGGTGATCTCAGCTACCGTCTCCGGAACAGCGAGGCCAGAGTTGTTAACGAGCAGATCGATCGCCTGCCACCGCTCGAAGACATCCCTGACCAGCGTCTCGATCTCTGCGCGGTCGCGGATGTCACATTCATAAGGAAAAACTCGCTCGACACCCAAACTCGCATTCAGTTCGTGTGCTGTGGTTCGCAGGACGTCGGTGCGACGGGAAGCAATCACTACGCGGACGCCGGCCAGCGCAAGAGACTCTGTCAGTGCGCGGCCGATACCGCTCCCACCGCCGGTAACGATCGCAATCTGCTCCGCTAGTGGCTTGCGCTTCATCGGCGTACAAAAATTGCCGCTGTGCGTGGCGGCAGACCTACCTTTAGCCTACGCCCGCTAACCTGAACTTGCTGGCTGCTACCTAAACCGTCGACCAGAATCTCGCCATCAGCCAGTCCGATGGGCATCACGTTTATTTCAATCTCCGCCGCCTTCGTGTGATTGTTGATCACTGTGACCACCGTTCCCGCTCTTGAGACCCGAGCGTAAGCGTACTGCTGCTCGCTGACGTAGAGATTTACCAACTGCCCGCGGCGGAGTGGCTGCAACTCCGCGCGGAGGCGTGTCAATTTTTGAATATGCTCAAAGACTTCCTGCTCTTCTTTGGTGCGCGCCGCGCGCGTGAAGGCATTACGCTTGTCGCCAGAAAAGCCTCCGGGAAAATCGCCGCGAGTGGTCGGCTCGTCGGCGCCCGTCATCGCAATCTCATCGCCGTAATACAGCTGCGGCACACCGCGCGTAGTCAGCACGAACACGTTCGCTAACTTCAGTCCGGCGATCGTCGCGCCCTTTTCACTCATGAAGCGACCATCGTCATGACCACCAAGGAGAGTTACGAGAATGTCTGGATTGGTATAGAGGTAGTCTTTCGACAATGTCTTGGGAATGTCATCGAGACGTTTACCTTCCGCAAACGCATGACGAATGGGATAGAAGAGTGGGAAGTCGAGCAGCGAATCGAGACCGGAGTCGTAACCATCAAATCTCACGCGGCCGCCCTGGAAGAACGAAGTGTGAACCACATCGCCGTCCTTCACTTCGCCAACCACTTTGAAGTTTGGAAACTCTTTTTTTAGAGCAGCGTTCCAATCGCGCCAAAAGCTATTTGGCACATATTGCCAGGTGTCCATGCGAATGCCGTCAAGGCCAGTCGTACCGATCCACCACAACGTGTTTTGAATCAGGTACCGTGAGACTTCCGGATCCTGCTGGTTAAGATCCGGAAGAAAATCCAGGAACCAACCCTCCATGGTTTCCAGATACAAGTCTGCAACCGGTCGCTGATCGTGGAGCACCCACGTTTGAAACACGTTCTTACGATGATGTTCCTTAGTGCCGTTGAACCAGGTAGGAGTTGGAGGATCGTCGACCCAGGAATGATAGGGACCGGTGTGATTGGCCACCGCGTCCTGAATGATCTTTATTCCCAGGCGATGGGCGGCATCGACCAGTTCCCGCAAGTTCGGGAGCGTACCGAAGTGTTCATCAACCGCATAAAAGTCCTGCGGGTTATAACCATGAAAGCCGGTGCTCGGCTTGCCTTCTTTCAATTCAATCTCGTTCGGTTTGTCGTAGTTGTCGTACCAGGGGGTAAGCCACACTGCGGTAACGCCCAGATCCTTCAGGTAAGGTAGGCGATCAATTACGCCCTGAAGATCGCCGCCGTGGTAGTAGAACTTGTTTTTGCGATCGTAGATACCGCGGGATTGTGGTGGATCGTTGTTCGTTATGTCGCCGTCGCTGAAACGGTCGATCATGATCAAGTACATCACATCATCGGGTGAGAAGCCCTGGAAACGTCCAACGCGATCGAGCGGCGGCAGAATTTCAAAAGGCGCGTGTTCGAACGAAAACGATGACGCCTTTTCACGCGTTGTTATTAACAGCTTGCGCGGGCCGGGCCTTGCACGCGGTGCGATGGCGACATCAACCAATAAGTATGTTCCAAGTTCGTTAACTTTGGGCTGTCCAACCACGCGCCAGCCAGGGCCGATGGTCTGTACCTGCGCGCCCTTGAAATTGCTTCCCCGAATCATCAGGCGAACGGGATTCACAGAACTTCCCGCCCACCAACTCGGTGGCTCAACCTTGAGAACTCGCGGAGAGCTTTGCGCGTTACACGAGAAGGCTGCTGCCAAAACGAGAAATGCGGTGAAGCACCAGACTCGAATGTTTACTAGATGCATGAAACTAAAGGGACTGGTTCAGTCCAATCTAGACCAATTCATGACGTTCGCTCGCTGTGGGTTTAGTCCGACCATACCAGTCGGTCAGATCCTTCAGCCGGCTCTCGATCTTCTCCGCCAACGCCCCGGTTTTATAGCGCCACGCCCAGTTACCTTCGGTGCTATTGGGGAGATTCATGCGCGCTCCGGTTCCCAGTCCCAATACGTCCTGCAACGGAACAATCGCGGTGTTGGCAACTGACGCCAGCACAGCCCGAATGAAGTCCCAATGAATTTCTTTGCCGTCGCTATTCAAGTAGTTCAGACAGAACTTACGCTCGCGGTTGATCTGCTTGGCTGTCCGCGTTGAACCTTCACCCGCCACACTTTGAAACCAACCCACGGTAGTGTCGTTATCGTGAGTGCCGGTGTAAGCAACTACGTTATTCACATAGTTATGCGGCAAATCGACGTTCTTTGTGTCGCTACCAAAACCAAATTGCAAAATTCGCATTCCGGGAAAACCAAACTCATCGCGTAGCGCGACCACGTCTGGGGTTATTACGCCCAGGTCTTCCGCTATCAGCGGTAAGTCGCCGAGCGCTTTCCGGATGGCGCTGAATAGCTGTCGCCCCGGCGCCTCGACCCACTGGCCGCGCTCCGCGGTTTGATCACCTCCGGGAATTTCCCAACAGGCCGCAAAACCGCGGAAG
>JBAPXA010000264.1:0-3298 GCA_049283975.1 Pyrinomonadaceae bacterium
AATGACAAATGGAAAATGGTTTTTTAATCTTCTGCTTACTGCCTTCTAGCTTTTCGGTGCGTTGTAAACCGAGCGCGCCTGAATGTTGTACTCCTTGTCGTCGTAAACACCGTCGCCATTTACATCCACGCTCACTTTGATCTTGTGCTGTTTGCCGTCGCGCACGTCGCCAGGATTGAAGGCCAAACTGTACTGACTGCGCAGCATGTTATTGATCGACTGCAGGATGTTCGGCAGCTCACCCTCAAAGGTGTAGGGAAAGTAAGCGCCACCGGTCTCCTTCGCGAAAGTCTTGAGCGTGTTGTCCGCTTGTAGGAACGTCAAGCGGCCGGGCGATCCCGTCAAACTATCGGTGGCGCCCATCAAGTGCTCGTACTTCTTAAAATAGAGATTGCCGGTACCGATGATGTAAACAGGGATGCCGGCATTCTGTAGCACTTTGCGCGTGTCGCCGTAGTTGATCTTGCTGAAGGTGTCGATGCCGGAAGCTATTAAGATCACAGCGCGGCGCCGCCCTTGGACGCTTACCAGCCCGGCATAGTCCGACTTTTCTTCCTTTGTGTCGTCCAACACCACTGAATCGCCCCGTCCACCGAGCATCACAAATTTCAGCGTGTCGAACATATTGCTTTCGCGAAACGCCGGCTGATTACGCAGCAGCAGGTTGATCACCTCGTTAATCCGTCGCGGGTCGTTCGTAAAGTCTGTCAATGGGGTGGGGCGGATGTCATAAGCAACGACCGAAACATAATCGTCGGGCGGCTTAATGAATCGCGAGAGAAACATTGCTGTCGGGCGCAGCACTTCGTAAGTGCCCGGGTCATAACCACCACTGCCGTAATAGCCAAACTGCTCAGACCATTTGCTGTACTCCAATGCCATCACTACGGTGATCGGCGCTTCCGGCGTGGAGAAGTTGGTAATGACCTGGGGATTGTTGTCCGCAAAAACAGCGAAGTTTTCCTTCTTTAACCCGGTCACAATCTGGCCGGTCTTCTTGTGAAAGACGACCGTATCGACGTTAACAATCTGCGTCGTGATTGTGACCTTCTCGGCATCCTGAGGTTTCCCGGTGATGTCTGGCGGAGGAGCTTCTTCTTGTTGCTTCTCGCCCTCTTTCCCGGGTTCAGGCCGCTTATTCTTTTTCTGATTAGAAACCGGAGGTTGGCGGCGCGCTTGGGCAAACGCGAGGCTGAGGTTGGCGCCGATCAGCAAGCTCAGAACGAGCAGAACCCCGATGGCGTGGTAATTCTTTAAGCGATTCATAACGGTGGCCCTGAAGACAGCGAAGTAACGCAAACCGTTAGTTTGCGTTCTAATGCCCTAACAGCCTGCACATCCAATAAGGAGTCGTCTAACTCGTCAGATGCCCGGAAGTGAACCGCAGGTTGCTGCTTTTTAACGCGGCGAACCGCCGGCTTCGGCCTCGATAGCGACGTCATAACTTCCCGTGTTGTCGGTCAGATCGCCTTCATTCACGCCCAGAAACAAGACGCCATCGCGCTGGGCGACAAAGTCGCGCCGCGTACCGATAAGAATGAAATCATCGTTATCGTCGCCGATCACCGCGATCAGCGCGCCGGTGGCCTCGTTGCGCATCAGCTTTTCATTGTCGGGAATAGTCGAATTTCCCAGCGGGGTCGTGAATCGTCCGCGTCCCAGCGAGACGCGACCTGAGGAGCTGATCCGCAGTCGTTGCCCCTGGCGCACAACGAGACCGGTGTTTGACCAGCCGTTCGCGGCACATACTTCACCGGTGCGTGCTGCTCCGGTGCATTGCTTTGCGTGGACTGCCACTTTTATCGTGAAGAAAGTCGGCGTCGCTGAAATTGGCTGACCAGTATTGCTGGAAGGACTCGAGGTGTCTGCGGGCAGATTTGTTCTCGTCGGTTGGACAGCCGGCTCCCGATTACCAGCGGACGAGTCATCGTTAGCCAGGGCCGTCGCGGCGGCGGTGGTTGCCGAGTCAAATTCGATCGATTCAATGTCTTCAATGTAGACGGTGGTGCGGCCGCGGCGACCTTTCGCCCCTGCTCCGATCAGCACCGTGAACTGCTGATCGCGAAAGCCAATCACCTGGCCCCGAATAACGCTGCCATCCTTGAGGCGAATTGTATCGGCAAGCGTCGGAGCAACTAGAGCGACTATTAGGAAGAATGCAAAGAGTGCGCAGGATAACTTTTTCATCATTCATCTCCAGCAGGCATTTCAATTACGAGGTTTAGCAAGACTCGAATGCTTTTGCAAGCGGGAGAGGTGCGTAACGGCTGATGCGATGCATAGCCAGCAGAAAAGGTTGTGAAAGTGCTGTTCTGGGGGCTATATAAGCGGATGAGTAGTATCAGACATCCTGCTCTCATTCTCACCGCGCATCAGCGCGGTGTGCGTACGGCCCTAAAATCAGAAACCGTTTAAACGGTTTCCGTTAATCCTGATCCATTCGCCACCGGGCTGAAGCCCGGTGAGAATGAGATCAGTTTGGTGACTGAGAGAACAATGAACCTTGCACTCGCTCTCGTACTGCTGCTGATCCTTCCGTCATCGATTTTCTCCCAGACGCGCGAGTCCAACCTGACTCGACTGGTCGATCCTTTCGTGGGAACTGGGGGACATGGCCACACATTTCCCGGAGCAACTTTGCCGTTTGGGATGGTGCAACTTAGTCCGGATACGCGGCTAACAGGTTGGGACGGCTGTTCCGGTTACCACTATTCCGATCATGTCATTTACGGCTTCAGTCACACGCATCTGAGCGGCACGGGTATTTCTGATTACGGCGATATTTTGCTGATGCCGACAGTTGGCGATATTCACTTCGAGTCAAATCCTGACGAACCCGCTAAGGGTTACGCCTCACAGTTCACTCATCAAAACGAGACTGCTCGACCGGGCTACTACTCGGTGCGACTGGATGACGACAGTATTTTCGCCGAACTTACGGCAACGAATCGCGTGGGTTTTCATCGCTTCTCATTCCCCAAGACAGATCGCGCTAACATCATTCTCGACCTCGCACATCGTGATCGAGTCCTGGAGTCGTACCTGCATGTGATCGACAGTACTCACGTGGCCGGATTTCGCCGCTCCGAGGCTTGGGCCAAAGATCAGGTTGTGTACTTCGCACTCGAGTTTTCGCGGCCGTTTGTTGTCTCAAGCTTGAATTCAGGTGGGGAAGTCTCAACCGCAAAAGAGGCGCGCGGAACAAATCTTAAAGCAGCCTTTCGTTTCTCAACTCAAGATGGGGCGCCCGTCCTGGTTAAAGTTGGACTTTCGGCAGTGAGTATCGAAGGCGCGCGCG
>JBAPXA010000265.1:0-7872 GCA_049283975.1 Pyrinomonadaceae bacterium
CAGGTAGTTGATCTCGATATTGGCATAGCGATCGTGACTGTCTTTGACTTCGCTACGTTTGCCAAAAAGCGCATCGGCCTCATCGAAGAATAGAATCGCTCCGCCATCCTCGGCGGCATCGAAAAGCCGGCGCAGATTTTTTTCCGTCTCGCCGATGTATTTGCTGACGACTGCGGACAAGTCGATGCGATAGAGGTTCAGGCGCAACTCGTTGGCGATAACTTCGGCTGCCATCGTCTTGCCGGTGCCACTGTCTCCCGCAAAGAGGGCGCTGATACCTAAGCCGCGATTCATCTTCTTGCTGAAGCCCCACTCCTCATAAACCTTCGCGCGTTGGCTGACTTGCGCCGCAATCTGACGTAACAAGCTCAATTCCTGTTCCGGCAACACCAGATCAGACCAGGTTGCTTTGGCGTCGATTCGGGGCGCCAATTCATCAAGGCGCGGGCGGGTGCTGTTCAGACACTCATCCCACAGTCGTTCGTGCAGAGTGCGTTCGTCGCCAATCATGATGTCGGCAGCGCCAGCGACTACTTCTGCGATACGTTCGATCTCCCCCAGCCCCAGATTGAATTGGCCGGCAAGTTGGGAAGGACTATCCCCGGCAGACTCACCTAATGCCTGTCCCCAAGCGGTCTGCTGTTCAGAACGTGTTGGCTTGCCCACATCTAAGGTGATGGATTGCGCCGAAGAAAACGCGCGCACATCACGCGTGTCCAAAAAAACCAAACAGTTGATGCGAGTGAGAAAACGATTCAGGACAGAAGCGCGATTGCCTTCCGGTGTTTCAGCAGACCTGTCGATATCGCCGGCATCAACATAAAAACCAACGGGTAGCAACGCACTCTCACGATTGATAAACCGGGCCAGGGTGTCCAGGTCAGTGGCGTTCGCGGGCAGCCACTCGGCAGGCAAACGATACAAGTGCAACCCCACAGTGCTGGCTGCTTGCGAGGCGATCAATTGCTTGCTGGCTGAGTCGTTACCAGGCAGTTGAATGACAGGCAACTGATGTGTCTCATTCCTCGCCTGAAGCTTATGTATGATCGTCGTCGCAGCTTTCTGCTGCGACTCAGGAAGCGCCTTCGTATTGTCCCAGGGCCGCAACGGCACTAGAAAAGGCGTGAGGCGATCGTCCACATAATTCAAACCTTTTAGGTAATTGAGAATGCGCTCATCGGCGCGTAGGGCGCTGGTGGTGAACGGTTGCGCACCCGGCTGATTTATTTCAACCAACCGCCAGTAGCGCAGCGGACGCTCGGGTGAGAGCGCCTCCCAAACCGGTTCATCGAAGAGCGCCAGGGCCAGACCAAAGGTTGGGTACGGACGATTTCCTCCCTGCGCGAGACTACAGAGAGAAGCAATGCTGGTGTCGAGTTCCATCGCCGCGCAGAGCAGCAATAGTTCGCGCTCAAAAGGCGACAGTCCAAAACGCTCCGCCAGAATGAGCAGAGCCGGGGGCGGCTCCATTTCCGCAGCCGCGTCCATTGCCCTGGCAGCCTCGGCAATCTGCTCCTGGGTGATGGCTGTACTTGCCGGAGGCAACAAGCCAATCGGCTGACTCGCAGGCGACGACGGCTTAGCAACATCACCATTTCCGAGCCAACGCGCGAATAATGAAGGCTCGGGCTCCGTGGCGGGCGGCGCTGGAGCGTCAGCCGGGCGCTGCGGAATAGAATTACGCTGGCTCTGTCGTTCCAGTCGCAGTCGTACGCAATTTAGCGCCGCCGCCAAATAGGATGCGTTGCCTTGCTGCCATTTGTTTGCGTCGCTCATATCGTTATCCGCGGGCCGATGAACTCATTGAAAGTCTGGCTATTCGGATCCGTGTCCCGTTCGAGCGGACTCTCCGCACCATCCACCTGCACCCGCACCAGGTAGTCGCCGGCCGCCACGTCTTTCACCTTGAACACAACTGTGTCCGTTTCCTGATCATTCGCGCCAATGCCGTTCTGTCTCGGGGCTGCAAGAACGTGGCCGAAGGGCGCGCGAGTTGTCGGCGAATGAAATTCATTGAGCAGCAACTTAACTCGCTGCGGCTTGGTAATCTTCGGTGTGAAGTTGACTGTGATGTCCCCACTAAGCAGTTGCGTGTTCGGATCGATTGACGTTTGCGCGAAAGTCGGTGCGTTGGGTTGAGTAATGCTCGGGGCTAAGACGAACGGACCGACATTGGATTCGAAGCCGCGATGTGGTGTGGCAGGCGAGCCCATCAGGAACTGTTGTTGAACTTGTAAGCCCTGTATGCCCGCGCGCAGATCTGGGGGCACAACTACTTTCAGCTCGTTGTCAGCAACGAAAGTGGGAATCACGGCCGGCAGCTTGCTGCCCCCAAACTTGATCTGGATCACATCAGCGCGCAGGGCGCGACCTTTGATGACGATCGTACTCAGGGGCGTGATTGGCCCGGCAACGGGTGAATCAAGTTTGATTTCCTCGATGATCGGCGCGCGGAAGGGGACGGTGTAGACATTGCGTTCCAGCACCGGCAACGTGGGGCCGGCAGTGTCGTCGGTTTCGATCAAGACAACGGTGCCCTGGTAAGTGATAGAGAGCGTGTACTGCGTTTGAAAGAACACAGCCCAAAGTTTCGACAGCTCTTCGAGTGACAACGACGTGGGTGTGAACTTTACAAGCTCGATGTCTTCGGCCAGATTCGACAGCGCCAGAAAGGTTAATTGCGGACTAACGATAGTCCGCCGAATCTGCTCCCGCGTCAGTACGGGCCGGGAGTGAAGCGCCCGAACAGTGCTGCCCAACATACGCTGGGGTTCGAGCTGCGCCTCGTTCCCGTAAAAAGTCAGAAGGTAGTGCAGATCAAGCGCCACCCGTGGTTTTTGCATAAGCCTGCCGTCGTCGGCACGCGTGGGTAAGTCGGAGTTGCGCCAGGCAGCGTTAGGGGTAACTTGATACAAATAGATATTCAGCCGCGTACCGGCTGGTGCTGCGTTGGCGCTGTCGGGTCGCGTCGTCGTTACCGTCAAACCGGCAACGTCTTTGGCGACGACGCCTTGCAGCACTTCCGCCAGCGAAGCAGTAACAGTAGCGATGGCCAGATGGTTGCTCACCGCTTACCTCGACTTCGTTGCTGCATGTAATCATCAAGGTTCATTACCTTTGGCCCCTTTGACTGGCGTTCGCGTTTCGCGCTCTCTATTGGTGTAGCGCGCACCTCGATGCGGCCAATCGCGACATTGACAATCGTTTCGGTAAGGGGAAGCTGAGCGGTGTCCTGCGTCACTTGCCTGAAGTTTGAGTTCTGCTGCGCGTTGATACTGACGTGAAGCGGCGGTTGGGCGCTGATTTTCGGAATCAGAGTGGTGAGTGAGTCTGTTGTTTCCTGGCGCTCTGAAGAAGCCACAGTTGTCCGCTCAACGACATTTCCGATAAAGCCCGGCGACTGCAACTTATCGCCGCGAGTGGCGATCGGTGACGTTAGATGTGCCGGTGAAGTTTGTGGCGACAGAGAACCTGGTTTCTTCAAGAAGTTCCAGGTTGAGACTCCACTGTCCAACGGTTTCGCTACCGGCGTCGACGGATTAATGGTTCCTTCTAAGGTGCTGCCGACATAAGGACTGATTTCAGAAGTCACTTCCGGTGTTTGTTTAGGAACAGGTTTGGTCTCGCGATTCACTACCCTCGTATCTCCGCTCTCCTTTTTCCTGGCAGGCGGCATCGTCGGCTCCGCAGGTTTTTCAGCAGGCGTCAAACTTACGCCAGTGATCCTCAACGCCGAGTCTTCCGGTTTGCGACGAGCTGTGTCTGGCTTGACGCGCGATTCATCCGCGAGTGGTGGGTGGGATCGCCGGCGCACGGTCTCGAGTTCCTCCCGCTCCGGGAACTCGTGCCGGAGGGGAAGGCTTTCCTTGCTCGGATTGTCGGCGAATGAAGCAGACGATGTTTGGTTCTCTCTGTCTGACGGATCTGTGAGAGATGCTTCGGGTTTTGCTCGTGAGAGTTTCCTTTGCGACGTTTGTTCGTTGCCCTCCGCGCCCTCGCCGTTAGCGGAGCTAGCAGCTTCCGCAAACGGATCCGAAACTTCTCCGCCCGAACGTTCGAATTCCGGCGGCTGCCCATAGAATGAAGCACCCATGGGCTTAACGGCGGCCATGGGAGAAAAGCTTCGCATCACCAGATTGGTGAGATAGTCACTCATCTAGCTAACATCTCCAGGTAGCATCGCCTCCGCTGCGGACTCATGCTCAAAATGTCTGACTCGCGCCAGCCGTAATTCGAAGCCAACAGGTGAACTTCACGTAGCAGTTGTCCCGCCCAGGCGTGAAGTTCGGTCCAAAGGTAAGAAACAATATCGAAGCCTGTTTGCCATCCGTGCTGGCAGGATGGGCAACGTAAATTGACTTCGACGTCAGCCTGGGGATCGGCTGCTCCGATTCGCTCGATCGCGAGCTCAACAAGCTCGGCTGGTATTTGTTTGAGGTGTTCGGCGGATTTCACTCGGCCTCGATGAGTAATTCGCCGCACACATTGCTCTAACAGTTTGGCGCGCATCTCCTCCGGACTGGCGCATCCGCTCAATGCCAGCAGATCAAGACTATTTGGAATTCGCAGCTGCAGTTCGTAACCAGAGCGACTGAATGAGAGGGTGGTGTCGGGATCCACTGCCGCGGAAGTGCGAATATCCAGAACCTGAAAGCTGAGCTCAAGTCGCTCACCGCATCCCGGACAGTCCGTGAGGCTCGTCAATTGTGACCCAAATAAGTTTTCGCGCAGCGCGATCAAACCGGCATCGCGTTCGCCGATGGTGAGCGTAGCCAGGGTTTCGCGTGACGCATCGGGATGGGCCGCTGCCAGCAGCGTTAACGCTTTTTCGACGTGCACCTGATGCTGACCGCGTTCCCAAACCTCGAGCAGCTTCGCCGCAGAAATGTAATGCGCGGCCGTGTTCGCGTCTCCAGCCGGCGAACCTGAACCGGAAAAGCTCACCTCGTTCATGGTTCCGTTCATCACCCCTAGTCTCTGAAAGCCTGGCCTATGTCAGACTCAGTTCGGCAGGTTCAACAACGTCGGGATCGCGTTCCCAACCTTCGTTTTCCAGTTTGATATTCTGGATGAGCACGGCGTTCGCGTTAGCATCCAGGTCAGCCTGCGCCTGAAATTCTGAGACCCAGCAGCGATAGACTTTGTAGGCGATTACCTTTTGGCCGGATTCGTTATAAACCTCGATGATGATGTCTTTGCGAAAGTCCTTGAGCGAGACCTCCTTACCGAAGCCGGAACCGAAGTCCCAGACCTTGCCTGCCCATTTCTCAAACTCCAGATCGTGAGTGACCCCACGCTCGAGAGTGAGGGCTTCAAACTCGGTGCGGCCCGGAGACTTGCGTGTACTGCTCGGATCCCCGCCGTCCCGATGTTTTACGACCTCAGTCGTGCGCTTGAGTGCGCCGACCTTGCTGATACCCGCGACGTACCGTCCATCCCATTTGATCTTGAACTTAAAGTTCTTGTATGGATCGAAACGTTGCGGCTGAATATTGACGCTGAACTGTGCCATGGGTGTTCCTCCGAACGCGTATCTGAATGTTTGGTCTCTTCATTCCGCCGGCCCCAGTTTTTGTTGAAGCCGACTGTTCTCTATTCGCCGCTCAAACGCTACGTTTGGATCTGTCCGGCGATTTGCTGCAGCTTGATGACCACAAACTCCGCCGGTTTCAACGGCGCAAAGCCAACCAGAATGTTGACGATGCCCCGATCGATGTCGTTCTGCGTTGTCGTATCCTTGTCGCATTTGACGAAATAAGCTTCGCGCGGCGATTGACCCTGAAACGCTCCCTGACGGAAGAGCGAGTTCATGAAAGCCCCCACGTTGAGCCTAATCTGCGCCCAGAGCGGTTCGTCATTCGGCTCAAACACCACCCATTGCAGAGCGCGGTAGAGACTCTCTTCGATAAACAGAGCGGTGCGCCGCACTGGAACGTATTTCCACTCCGAAGCCAGTTGGTCATTGCCTTTCCGCGTTCGCGATCCCCAGACCACACGTCCAGCCGCCGGCATCGTGCGCAGACAATTCACGCCCAACGGATTCAGTTGTCCGTTCTCTTCATTGGTCAGCGAAACTGTGAGTTGCGGGACACCGACGAGCGTGGCATCCAGTCCGGCAGGTGCTTTCCAGACTCCTCGCTGAGCGTCCGTGCGCGCAAACACTCCCGCGACAGCGCCACAGGGAACGAAGTCTTCGAGTTTGTTTTCACGTAACGGATTTGGTTGGCGCAAACGCGGAAAGAAGAAGGCTGCATTTTGACTGGTGCCAAGCGTCGCAATGCCCGTTGGTGGAGTGGCCGTGGGGTTTCCAATAACTTCAGCAACCGTGTCCCATGATGCCGGCGGATCGATGAGCAACATGGCGCGCTTCTTTTCGCAGTACGCAGCGGCCTTGCTAACCAGATCAGTATCGACATTGGCATTATCTTTGTACGGCGGAATGCAAAGTATGTTGAAGAGGTCGGCGTTTTCGAGCGCGAAGAGGCCCTTCTTGTCAGCTTCGTTAGTTCCCCCGGTAAAAGCATTCTGATCGAGGACATCACCGTCTGCCCCGCTGTTCGCCGTGGCTTTGACGTCGGCCACTTCAGCTGGTCGGGCATTGGGAACGGACGGATTACCGTTGTTGTCCTTCTTGACGTCGACCAATTGCGAATCATCCTTGAGCACGAGCGGCACGTAGCGGGAATCGTTAGGGTCGACGGAGACATTGAGCATGGTCTCAATCCGCACCGCCTGTTGCGTGATTGGATCCAACTCGACAATCTTGAGATTGAATTGCTTGTCGTTAAGCGGGTCTTTTGTCTTGTGATCGACCGTAACAGCAAGACTATTTCCCCAGGCGCCGACGCTGGTTGCGACTAACGTGAGGGTGTCAGCTGCGATCTCGCCGGGAGTTCCCCCTTTGTGGAGGCGAACAATGATCGCCTGGCTGCCCCCGTTCTGATAAAAGTCCCGAACCGCGTAGCCGAGGTAGCTGTTCACCCAGAGGCCGCCGAAGATACGCTCAAAATCGCCATAGCTATTAATAACTACCGGCTGATCTGTAGGTCCGCGCAGGGCTCTGCCAAGGAAGGCAGTTATCGAAGTCGCAACTCCCACGATCGTGCGAACGCCACTGGGAATCTCCTCAATGTAAACGCCGGGAAAGGTCAGACTTGATGGCATGGGTTCATCCTTCCTTGAATTTCATTTGTCGGTTGAACAAAAGACTCAATCCAATGTCCAATTCTTACGTTTGGATCTGTCCGGCGATTTGCTGCAGCTTGATCACTACAAACTCCGCCGGTTTCAAGGGCGCAAAGCCAACCAGAATGTTGACGATGCCCCGATCGATGTCGTTCTGCGTTGTCGTATCCTTGTCGCATTTGACGAAGTAAGCTTCGCGCGGCGATTGACCTTGAAACGCTCCCTGACGGAAGAGCGAGTTCATGAAAGCTCCCACATTGAGCCTAATCTGCGCCCAGAGCGGTTCGTCATTCGGCTCAAACACCACCCATTGCAGAGCGCGATAGAGACTCTCTTCAATAAATAGAGCGGTGCGTCGCACTGGAACATACTTCCATTCCGATCCAAGCCGGTCACTGCCTTGCAGGGTTCGCGATCCCCAGACCACGCGTCCACCGGCCGGCATCGTACGTAGACAATTCACGCCCAACGGATTCAGTTGTCCGTTCTCATCATTGGTCAGCGGCACCGTGAGTTGCGGGACACCGACGAGCGTCGCATCCAGTCCGGCAGGGGCTTTCCAAACTCCACGCTGAGCGTCCGTGCGCGCAAACACTCCAGCGACGGCACCACAGGGTACAAAATCTTCGAGTTTGTTTTCACGTAACGGATTTGGTTGGCGCTATCGCGGAAAGAAGAGAGCGGAGT
>JBAPXA010000266.1:0-19184 GCA_049283975.1 Pyrinomonadaceae bacterium
GTCCTGGGGCTTTGGCCGGGCACCGCGATAAAAGCGCTCATCCAGTTGACCAAAATTGCTGATCTTGATCCCGGGAAAGCTGTCGTTCTTTTCTTTGGCAAAAGCTAATGCGGAAAGCGCAAAAACAAGACTTAGGGTTGCGATAAGGGTCGGTGAAAATCGTCTAATACTCGTCATCTTAAAAAACTCCTCAAGTAGTCGACACAGGTTGATAAACCGTCGGGCCAAGTTCGGGCTTTGATTCGAACCAACGCTGCCAGAGGGTCACTTGATTCCCCACCTTCGGGAGACCAAAAGGCAACTACCGGAGTAGTTACTAATCACAAAATTCGTATCAAAAGAACCGACTATCAGATTCAAGAGATCCCATCGAAGTTGCACCAGATTCTTTGCACCTTTTCGGTCTCAAAACCACTTATAGGGTTGCGATTGGAGACCGGAAATAATGCGCAAAAATGACCGCAAAAATCGATCGGTCAAGGCGAGCGAGTCGAACTGTTTTCGACTAATACGCCGAACTACATTGCCGATTGGCGAGTGCGGATTGCAGACTGCCCATTTCCGTTCACTCAAGGCGCGCAAGAATTGAGTGCTACTCCATCGGCCCACCGGCTACCGCCTGGTGGTACTGACCGCACCGGGCCCGCGACCTGAGTGACGCCAATCGGGAATTGGCAATCAGCAATTGGCAATCGGCAATCGCAAATCGGCAATCGCAAATCGGCAATCGCGTACCGGCTTCACCACAGGCGCTAAATGACAAACTGATGACAATCCGCACTTCAGCATTTCCTACAATTCGCGCGTGCTTGAAGATCTGGTTGTCATTAACGACCAAGCGGAATCCGAAGACTACCTGCCATCCGCACTCAACGGTTTGCGCTGGCAGACTTGCCTGCGGCGAATTGTGCTGTTCAATCGCGCCGAGAGCACTTCCTTAATGACATCGGCGCGAGCTGGTGCCGAAATCTATCAAGGTGAGAATGCTTACCGCTTTCTTCTGGAAGTGGTCTGCGGTTTACGGTCGCCGCTAATCGGTGAGACGGAAGTTTTAGGACAGTTTCGCGACTTCTGCTCAAAGGCAAAGTTTTCAGCAACATCCTGGGGCTGGTTTCTGAGGCAAATCACGACGGACTTAATGGTCGACGCGAAGCGCGTGCGACATCGCCATCTTGAAGGTCTCGGCTGCCAGTCTTACGGAAGCCTTGTCCGTCACCAACTGAAGGGCATTCCCTCAGTAGCGCTGATTGGTGCCGGCCAGTTGGCAAGCGAAATTGTTCGCTGGCTAATCAGCAAGACCGACCTGACGCTCTTCTGTCGCAATCCTCTGCGCGCGCAAAAATTGGCCAACCAGTATCCGCAGCTCCATCTCGAGCAATTCACAATGGCTAACGCCGGCCAGGGTAATGGCAAGACAGCCCTCGTGATTGCTGCACCTCTTACTGCAAATGAAATTGAGAATTGGGTTAAGTTGCAGCAGCGCCACTTCGTAATGGCAATCGACCTGCGTGCAGAAGCGGAATGTGATCGCCTGCGGGTTTCATTTCCGGTGGTGGACCTCGCCGCCATTTTTGCCGTGGCAAAGGATGACGGATACCGATTAGCCTCTCGGGTTGCGGCTGCAGAAACGGAAATAGACTTGGCTGTTGAGCGGCAAGCTCGGCAAACGCGATTCCGCCCCTTTGGATGGGAAGACTTATGCGCGTGACCATAGCTGCGCGTCGCAGCGAGTTGGCGCGCATTCAGGCGTACCAGGTCGGCGCAGCCCTAAAAAAAGCGCATCCGCAAATTTGCATCAGCTATTCCTTTCACGAATCTCTGGGTGATCGCAATCAGACGGATCCGCTTTGGCAAATGCCGGAGAAAGGAGTCTTCACCCAGGACCTGCGCGCAGGACTTCTCTCGGGACAGTTTGATCTTGCCGTTCACTCCTGGAAGGACCTGGCAATAGAAGAGGATCCGGACACAGAGATCGCGGCCACGCTTCCGCGGGCGGATATGCGCGATGTTTTGCTGGTTCGCAGTGAGCGTTGGGAGGAGGCCGCTCGCACCGGTCGATTGCGAATTCTTACATCTTCACCACGCCGCAGCTACAACCTCGAGACCTTTCTGCCCCAAGTGCTGCCAGCAAAGCTCGACTTTCTTGAGTTCGTACCAGTCCGTGGCAACGTGCCTACGCGAGTGCGGAAGATGTGGCAGGCGGACGCTGATGGATTGGTGGTCGCGAAGGCAGCGCTGGATCGACTGCTTGAGGCAGCACAACCAGAGTTCCTCGACACCAGCGCCGATTTAGGGCAAGCCCTCGCGCAATGTTGTTGGATGGTGCTTCCGTTGCGCGCCAATCCGGCGGCTCCCGGTCAGGGAGCTTTGGCGATTGAGACAAAACGAGCACGCAGGGATTTGCAGAAACTACTGGCAACGATCAATTGCGCTGAGACATTTCAAGCCGTTGTGCGGGAGCGCGAGATTCTGGCCGCCTTTGGTGGCGGTTGTCATCAGAAGATTGGTGTTAGCGTGTTACATCGGACTTATGGCGAGATCACATCTTTACGCGGCCTCACTGAAGAGGGATCTGTCCTAAGTAGCTACTCGCTTTATCCGTCGAGACCGCAACCGCCCAAGGTTTTCCAGGAACAAATGTGGCCCCTCGAACCTTCTCAAGCAGACTGGTTCGCGCGCGAGAAAATTCCGGTGACGCTGCCTGACAAGCCGGCAGCGTTTTGGATCGCGAAGGCGGAGGCTTTACCTAATGGAGCGTCATTGTCCCCGTCGCAGATTGTCTGGGTCAGTGGACTGCAAACCTGGCGTCGCCTCGCGCAACGCGGAGTCTGGGTCAACGGCTGCGCTGAGAGTTTGGGTGAACAGGAAGACCCGCAGATCGATAATCTCGCGGGTTCCGAGCGTGCCTGGTTCAAGCTTACTCACGCGGACGGCTACGCAGATAATGGCATGCAAACTCTGGCAACTTATTCTTTGATCCCAAAGCAGGATAGTCCGCCGCTTAAGAACAAGACCCACTTCTTCTGGACTAGCGGCTCGGGTTTCGAACGCGCGCTCAGACTCAATCCTTGGCTAAAACAGATGACGCACTTTTGCGGGCCGGGTAATACGCAGCGCATCCTCGAAAGAAATGGGATCGAGCCGTTTGTATTTTTGGATCACGCTCAATGGCTTGAGGAGATGAGTCTCTCATGAAGCGTCTGATGCGCCTGCGGGCAACGCCGCACCTGCGCGACTTGTGCGCGGAAACGGAATTCACCCGCGCGCAGTTGATTCAACCTCTGTTTGTGGTTGAAGGCCTCGAGGGCGAGGAGCCGATCGCAGGACTACGCGGCAACGTTCGTCACAGCACCGCCTCGTTGCTCAAACAGGTAGAGCGAGACCTCGCGGCCGGAGTATCCCAGTTTCTTCTTTTCCCCGTGCCTGGTCAGAAGCAGGAGAAGAGTTTTGAGCATCGGTTCACCGTTGCAGCAATCGCCGAGATTCGTACGCAGTTTGGGGACAGTTTATGTTTATGGGTTGACACATGTCTCTGCTCCTACACGAGTCACGGACACTGTGCAGTGCTGGATAGTTCGCGCATCGATCACCGCGCGACTCTAACAGAGCTGGCTAACGCGGCCGTCGCATTCGCCGAAGCTGGCGCCGACGGAATTAGTCCCAGCGACATGATGGACGGCCGTGTAGCGCACATTCGTGCAGCCCTCGATGAGCGAAGCCTGGATTTGGTACCCATAATGAGTTACAGCACAAAGTTCGCCAGCAATTTTTATGGCCCGTTTCGAAACGCGGCTAACTCCGCGCCGCAATTCGGAGATCGCCGTCATTACCAACTCGATGTGCGCAGTCGCAGCGAAGCGATCGCGGCAAGCAGGCGTTGTGCGGAAGAAGGAGCGGATTTGTTGATGGTGAAGCCCGGGATGACTTCGTTAGATCTGATTGCGCCGATTCAAGAGCAAACCGGGCGTCGTGTGGGTGCTTATCAGGTGAGCGGCGAATATGCCGGGCTGGCGCTGTTGGCCGAGCAGGGGTTAATCAATTTCGAACAAGCGCTATTGGAAACGTGGCACGTGTTCAAGCGCGCGCAAGCCCAATTCATTATTACTTATGGCGCCCGTTATGCCCGGCAACTTGGCATCGGCAATTAATCGTTTCGAATCAACCTAAATATGTCTTCACAACAGGCAGGTTTGTCGACTAACAATCTTTCAGCGAAGTATTTCGAGCGCGCCATCCGTTTGTCTCCTGGCGGAGTACACAGTCCCGTCCGCGCTTTCAAGGGCGTTGGGGGTGAGCCCGTTTTCTTTCGCAGCGCGCAAGGCGCGACCATGACTTCGGTGGACGGGCGTCAATACATCGACTTCTGTCAAAGCTTTGGACCTTTGATGCTTGGTCATCGTGACCCGGAAGTGAGCGCGGCAGTAGAAGAAGCAGTGGCCACGGCCTGGACTTTCGGCGCCTGCGAGCCTTACTCGCTTCAGCTAGCGGAGTGGATTACTTCGCGCCTTGATTGGGTAGAAATGCTGCGGTTTGTTTCGTCTGGTACCGAAGCTGTGATGAGTGCTTTGCGCGTCGCACGGGCAGCTACCAACCGGCAAAAGATTCTAAAGTTTGAAGGCTGCTATCACGGTCACGTAGATTCGTTGTTGGTCAAAGCAGGCAGCGGGCTTGCGGGAGAGTCGGCAAGCTCCAGTGCCGGAGTTTCTGCGGCGGTGGCGGCGGAAACCCTCGTCAGTCCGCTTGACGATGAAGAAAGTGTGCGCGCTATCTTTGAGCGACAGGGCGCGGAGATCGCCGCGGTGATTCTGGAACCACTGCCGGCTAATTACGGGCTCTTGCTGCAGCGGCGCGAGTTTATTGCAGAGACGGTGAAGCTCGCGCGCGAGTACGGCAGCCTCGTAATCTTTGACGAAGTAATCTCCGGGTTTCGCGTGGCCCTTGGTGGCATGGCTGAGGTTCTGGGTCTGCGGCCAGATCTTGTTTGTTACGGCAAGGTGATTGGCGGGGGTTTCCCAGTGGGATGTTATGGCGGCAGAGCTGACCTGATGAGTTTGGTCGCGCCAGCGGGGCCGGTCTACCAGGCGGGAACGTTGAGCGCCAATCCCGTGGGCATGCGCGCTGGTTTGGCGACGCTGCAAAAAATCGAACGCGACAATGTGTATGCCCAACTGGAACGGAAGACCGCGGATTTCTGCGATCGCATCAATAGTGATCTCCAACGAGACGGTTTCCCGTATCAGGTGACACGCGCGGCTTCAATCTTTTGGCTGCATGCGAAATCCGAAGGTGTGATTCGCCGCTTGCAGCAAATTCCGCGCAACCACGCGGAGAAGTTTGCAAGGGTCTTTCATGCCGCACTTGCGCGTGGAGTTTACCTGCCACCCAGCGGACATGAAGTGTGTTTCATGTCGTTGGCACACTCTGAGGAATTGCTAGCGCACGCTCACGGTGCGATGCTGGCTGCAGTTGAGGCCGCCGAATCAGCAGATTCCTGAACTTGAGCACGGGGGGAGTATTTCACTCCATCAGTCTTGATTAAACGAAAGCACGATCGAATTGTTATCTCGCTGGTAGCCCTCTGGGTGTTATTCACCGTAACCCTGGCAGGCTGGTGGTTGGTCTTTGGTCTGCAGCAACTCGATCGGCTCAAGCAGGTTCAACTCGAAGGCGCCGTCGATTTCCAGCACCACTACCAAATGCTCATTTGGGAAGGCGGCGTTTTGATCGTGTCGTTAATCGGCGCGGGAATCGCGCTTTTGTATTACGCGCGCCGCGAGCAGAAGCGACATGCTCAGGTGGAAGAGTTTTTTGCAGCCTTCACTCATGATGCGAAGACCGCGTTGGCGAGTTTGCGCTTGCAGGCTGAAAGTTTGCGCGAAGACTCGGCCGTTGATGAGCCTAACCCATTGTTGGATCGTTTGCTCAGTGACACGCTGCGTTTGCAGCTACAGTTGGAAAACTCGCTCTTTCTCGTCAACCTTCCGAGCGGAAAACTTTTCATAGAGCCGGTCAGCTTAAGTCACATGGTTGAAGCCCTGCGGCATCATTGGCCCGATCTGACGATCACACAACGAGGTGACGGTGTCGTTCAGGCGGATGTGCGGGCGCTCGAAAGTGTACTCGCGAATCTGCTTCAGAATGCAGTCAATCACGGTCAGGCAACGCGGGTAAGTTTTGACGTTTCCGAAGATCACCACGGACGCCTGGGCGTGAAGGTTACCGACAACGGGCGTGGCTTCAACGGGAATTTCGATCAGCTGGGCAAGCTGTTTGTGAGGCACGCGCGGAATAGTGGCACAGGGGTCGGCCTTTATATCGCTCGGCAATTGCTGAAACGTATGAATAGCGCGCTCTCGTTTCATCCCGGCGACAGTGGCGGGTTTGTAGCCGAGTTAAGTTTTCCAGCCGCACCTGCTAAGGGACGACTGCCGCAGACAGTAGGAGACGAGTTATGAAACGGTTATTGCTCGTCGAGGATGATCGATCGCTGGGGGCGACTCTCTGCGAACGCCTGACGCGTGAAAGCTACGAAGTCTCGTGGGTCGAAACCCAGCAGCGGGCTCTGAAGAAACTCGATGAAGGTCTGTGGGACCTAGTCATTCTCGATATCGGTTTACCTGATGGCTCTGGTTTCGATCTCGCACGTCACATAAAAGACCAAACGCCGCTGCCCCTGATGTTCCTGACCGCACTCGGTACGGCTGAGCACCGTCTCAAGGGTTTCGAGATAGGCGCCGAGGAGTTCATTCCCAAGCCATTTCATCTGCGCGAATTGCTGCTCCGTGTCAAACACGTTCTGGAAAACCATTCAGTGCGTCGTCGCATAACTTGCAACGGCAGGCTGATCGAGTTGGATAGCCGCGCGATCGTGCAGCCGGATGGACAGCGCGACTATCCGGCCGTGCACGACTTCGAGTTGCTGCATTTATTAATTACGAACACGCCCCGCGTAATTAGCCGCAACCAGATCCTTGATGTTGTTTGGGGAGAAGACAAGCTACCCAATCAACGTACCATCGACAACATGATCGTGCGCCTGCGGCAGACGTTGGGTGATACGAGTAGCACGTACATTCGCTCAGTAAGGGGCATTGGTTATCAATGGTGCGGTGATGCCGAGTGAGTCCCAAATTTTGAGGGGTCGATGATAGCAACTGCCTTGGAAAATCGAATCGGGAGCGGGCGTTTTCGCGATGCGCTGTCCCGCACAGCGCAGGCAACGCCGCCGATCTGGTTAATGCGCCAGGCGGGTCGCTATCACCGGCATTACCAGAACCTGCGCCGGCGACACTCCTTTATGGATCTGTGCAAGCGGCCGGAGCTGGCTGCTGAAGTTGCTTTGGGGCCGGTGCTCGATTTCGATTTTGATGCGGCGATCCTGTTCAGCGATCTGTTGTTTCCTCTCGAAGCGTTGGGAATGGGTCTGCAGTACACGGATCATGGTCCTGAACTGGACTGGCGACTTGAACAGCACAACCTCTCGCGCCTGCGGTCAGTGAACGACGCCTGGCCACATCTTCATTTCCAGGGTGATGCGTTGCGTGCGACGCGCGAGCTGTTACCCGCTGATCGCAGTTTGATTGGTTTTGTGGGCGGTCCGTGGACCCTTTTCGTCTACGCAGTGGCAGGCTCCCATAAACACGCGCTCGCCGCGGTTAAAGAAATGAATTTGTTCTCACGCTTCTGTGAAACGCTGATCCCCTTGCTGGTTCGCAACATTGAACTTCAGCTTGCCAGTGGCGCGGAACTCGTAATGGTGTTCGACACGGCTGCCGGAACATTGCCGCCAGAGACGTTCGGATCTGAAGTCGTACCCCAACTTGAGCTGCTGACAACAAAGTTCCCCTCACGGCTCGGATACTACTCAAAGGACACGCGGCCCGCGCATTTGCGCCGGCCCCTGTTCACGGAAGGCGCCTGGGCTGGTGTTGCTGTGGATCATACCTGGGACTTACGCGACGCCTTCGAACTTTTTCCTCATGGTTTTGTTCAGGGCAATTTCGATCCCGCACTCCTGCTGTCTGACCCTGCTGAGTTAAAGCGGCGATTACTGGATTATCTCAAGCCGCTCGCAGCCAACGAGCGGTCCGGTTGGATTTGCGGTTTGGGTCACGGTGTCATGCCCACCACCCCGGAAGACAACGTGCGGTTATTCGTCAACACCGTTAGGGAGGTGTTGGGATGACAGATCTGTTTGCCAAGTACGACGTGCCGGCCCCTCGCTATACCAGCTACCCCACCGTTCCTTTTTGGAGCGACACACCGACAACTCCGCAATGGCTGGAGCACTTAAATTCCGCGTGCGCGGACCAAACAGCGGCGTGGTCACTCTACCTGCATCTGCCATTCTGCGAGTCGCTTTGCACGTTCTGCGCTTGTAATACCGTGATCACCCGGGATCATCGACGCGAGGAAAAGTACGTTCAGTTACTACTGAAGGAATGGGACAGCTACTTGAGTCACGTCCCTGCCTTAAGAGAACGCCCGCTGCGTCAGTTGCACCTGGGCGGCGGGACGCCGACGTTTTTCTCGACTGGTAATCTGCAGCGCATGCTCGAACCACTCCTGGCCGAAACGCAAATAGCGTCAGACCAGTTTGAAGCTTCGCTCGAAGTTGATCCGCGGCATACGACGCGCGAACAGTTGGCGGCCTTGCGCGCGCTCAGGTTCACGCGCATCTCTCTCGGCGTGCAGGATTTCGATCCTGAGGTACAAAGACTCGTTAATCGCGATCAGCCTTACGAAATCACGAAGTCGATTACTGAGATTGCCCGAGAACTCGGTTATGCCTCGATCAATTACGACCTAATCTACGGTCTGCCGCGACAAACCGTGCACAGCTTCCGCAAGACCGTGCAGCAAACGATCGAGCTCCGGCCCGATCGCATCGCGCTCTACAGCTTTGCGCTCGTGCCCTGGATTAAGCCGGCGCAACGGAGCTACAGCGACGAGGATCTACCTAAGTCGGGCGAGAAGCGTGCCCTCTATGAACTGGCGCGTGAGATGTTTGCGCGTGCCGGGTATCTGGAGATTGGGATGGATCACTTTGCCCTACCTCACGATGGATTGGCGGAGGCGCGACGCAAAGGAAACTTACACCGAAACTTCATGGGCTACGCTGAAGCGCGCACGCGCATCCTGCTCGGTTTGGGAGTGAGTGCAATCTCCGAGACCCCAACCTGTTTTCATCAAAATGAAAAGGCCTTTCCGGTTTACGAACGCCGGCTGGAGCAGGGCGAGATTCCTACGCTCCGCGGACATCTGCTTTCTGAAGAAGACCGCCGCTTGCGCGAACAGATCCTCACCTTCATGACACGTTTTGAAGTTGACTTGCAGGCGGAACAACGCGAGGAGGCTAACGTGTTTCTTGCCCCTCTGATCAAGGACGGCCTGGTGGAACTGCAGGAGAACAAATTAACTTTGACCGAGCAGGGCGAACCTTTCCTGCGGAATGCCTGCATGTTCTTTGACTATCGTCTGCGTCGGAGGCAACCCGAGGCGCGGACGTTTTCGCAAGCGCTCTGACTCCAATACCCACGACCCTCCGGGAACAGATCCCACCGCTACCATGGGCACTATCAAAGTCGTTGGCGCCGGGTTCTCAGGTCTTGTCACCGCATACTATCTAGTCAAAGCCGGTTTTAACGTTCGCATCGTCGATGGCGCTTGCCGGGCTGGGGGAATGCTCAAGACGATCCGCACAGACCATGGTCTGGTCGAAACAGCAGCAAACGGAATTCGCAATTCAGCACGACTGGAGGCTCTTTGCGCAGATATCGGTGTACCGCTACAAGCTACGCGGCGTGAAGCTCGAGCACGGTTTATCTATCGCGATCATCCTCGCCGCTGGCCGTTGGATTTCTCGGAGATGTTTGATCTGCTTTTCAGGACGACAACTAACGTTGCCAAACTACGGCCGCGATCGTTTGAAAGCATTGCGGATTGGGGACAGCGCGTGATTGGCGCCGGAGCCACAGATTATTTCCTGTCGCCGGCTCTCGGAGGAATCTATGCGGGCGATCCAAAGGCGCTTAGTGCAAGTCTGCTCTTTCGCCGAGTTCGGCTTCCCGATGAGCTCCGTGTGGCGCCGCCCGGTCGTCCCAAGCCGAAGCTGCGCGGCACAGTTGCGCCACCTGAGGGAATGCAACAACTTACCGACAGGCTTTCCACTTATTTACGACAAGCAGGTGTGGACTTCAGTTTCAATCAACTTGCGCGAGCGCAACCGGGTGAGACGACCGCCATCTGCACGTCGGTTCGCGGCGCCGCGGAGTACCTCACCGACATCGCGCCCGAGCTTAGCCGGCAACTGGCAAAGATCGAGCTGCTGCCTTTAGTCACTGCGACTTGCTTTTATTCTGCGCAACCCAAAACCCTGAGAGGCTTTGGTTGTTTGTTTCCTCGCGATCAGGGCTTTCGTGCGCTCGGAGTTCTTTTCAATACGTTCATCTTTGAGGGCCGCTGCCGGGGACATTCCGAGACATGGATTCTCGGGGGCGCGCTCGATCGAGAGGTGTTGCAGCTTGACGACCAGGCGCTCCAGCAATTGATCGCCGCTGAGCGACAACATTTGTATGGCCGACATGACGCGGTGTTGGCTATTCACATAACACGCTGGCCCGCGGCTTTGCCGCACTACTCAATTGAGCTCGAGCGCATTTTATCCACGCTTCCCTCCGTACCGCCGCAGGTTGGATTGGTGGGAAATTATCTGGGTCGGATCGGTTTGAGCGGAATCATTGAGCGAGCCGCCGAGGTGGCAGGGAAATTCAGGAACAAGGTATGAAACAAACTGGCGTCTTACTGATCAATTTGGGCACCCCCGATGAACCGTCGCCGGAAGCTGTCGGAAGGTTTCTCCGAGAGTTCCTGATGGATGGTTTCGTTCTGGACATCCCGGCACCGTTGCGCTGGCCGCTGGTTAATGTGGCGATCGTGCCGCGGCGTCGCAAACAATCGGCATTGCTCTATCAGAAGATTCATTCGGACGAGGGTCCACCACTTTTGTTCCACACTCAACGCCTTGCCACTGAAGTCAGCAGGGAATTAGCGGCCAAGGACGATCGCTATCTCGTGAAATTCGGTATGCGTTATGGCAATCCTTCGATCGCTTCAGTGTTGAGGGAGCTCTGCGCCGCAGACGTCGACCAGATATTAGTTCTGCCGTTGTATCCGCAGTATGCCGAGTCGAGCTTTGAAACCGCAGTTGTCGAAACTAAGAAGCGGGCCGGCGAACTTCACTGTGCAAACAAGCTGGTTTTTCTTCCGCCGTTTTATGCTGACCCGCTCTTCATCAATGCCTGCGCTCAACGTGTAACGGATCACCTTAGTGAGCATTCGCCAGACCATATTTTGTTCAGTTTCCATGGCGTGCCCGTGCGTCACATAAAGCGACTCGATCAATCGCAGTCGCATTGCGTTATCAAGCCAAGCTGTTGTGATGAAATTGGCGCGGTCAATCGGAACTGTTATCGCGCCCAATGCTTCGCTTCGGCGAATGCGATCAGAGAGCAAGTCGGATTGAGTGAGGAATTTTGTACCACTTCTTTCCAATCGCGCTTCGGTCGGACTGAGTGGGTCGGGCCGGCCACGGACGAAGTGCTGCGAAGTCTGGCTCGCCAGGGAGTCAAAAAGGTTGCGGTGTTCTGTCCGTCGTTCGTTGCCGACTGCCTTGAGACATTGGAAGAGATTGCGATGCGCGGAAACGAAACTTTTTTGGAGGCCGGCGGGGAAGAATTGAAATTGATTCCTTCACTCAACACTCATCCGGTCTGGGTTGCCGCGGTTGCGGATTGGATTGCTGAGGCCAGCACACGAACTTTAGGCTAGAGCGGGCCCTGGATCGGCTTTGCATTAAAAGTCGCGAATGCGGTTCCGCGACAGCGGCTTCGTCGACTTAAAAGCGGACTTTTTGTGCACAGGCCGCCCGCCCGAACCTGATCGCAGCGTCACCATTCGACACCTTCAGGGCCGGCCGTAAGCTCCTTCGCCAGGTAAGCACACGCTTTATTCAATACTCGGCAAACGCATCATCCGGGTAGCAATACAACCAGCGCTCGCCCAGCTCTGCGGAGGCGATGACTGGATGTCCACTCGCGTTCGCATGCTTCGTGGCGTGTCGATTAGGCGAGTCGTCGCAGCACAAGGTGGCGCCGCATGTCTGGCACGTGCGTAAGTGCATCCAGCGCGCACCGACTTTCACACATTCTTCGCATACGCGGCGTTGCGGTTGCTTGATGTTCACTATCCCGACTATATGAGCGCATGTTTCGCTAGGCATCAATATGTCCTCTTATGAGCTAAACGCCGCTCTAATCAGCTTACCGCGAGATGATGCACCACTCTCTGCCTTATGACACGGAAACCGAGTCAGCGACAATAAGCCGCCGGCTTCTAGTTCTGTTGCCGGCGTAGGCCCCAGGTCGCCGCGACAAGAGCAAGCACAGTACAGCCTAAGACCACCGCTAAATATCCCCATAGTCGGGCGGACGCAGTTCCCGCTAAAGACAACTTCAGCGCCTCGACAAAATAGTAAGTTGGAATCAAACGCGACGCGGTCTCCAGCGTTGCCGACAGGCCGGGCGTGGGGAAGCTCGGGGCCAACAGAACCATGAGCACCAGGCTGGCCCAGGTGTTGACTTGCATGGTGTTCTGAAAAAGGCTTCCCATAAACAATCCAATTGCGACAACAAAGACTAGTCCTGATAGCAGAGTTAGCAGCGTCAGCGGCCAGTTCCCGATCAGCTTATGATTGATAGCCAACAGCACTCCCGCAATCAGCAGGCTATAAACCGCACCAGTCAAAGCTTTTCCTGCCACTATCTCACTCAGACTTGCAGGCGAGGTTAACAAGAAATCCAGAGTATGTTTTTCCTTCTCCTCCACCAGCAGCAAAGGCACCACCAGCGCGCCACTCATGCCAAAGGTTATTAACAAGAGCAACGGAAAAAGCATCTGGTTGAGATTAAATCCAGCCTTCGGTTCGGCGCCCACTTCTTTGCCTACATCAATCCACTTCAGCTGAGCGGGAGTAGGCTTCACCAAAGCCAGGACCCTCTGCTGCAACAGCTGTCTAAAAGCGGATTGCTTAATGTGGTTCTCCTTGTTGTTCACGTAGACGGTCAGCTCAGGCTGCTTTCCCGCCGCCACGTCTGCATCGAAAGTGGGTGGTACGACCAAGCCTCCAAGCGCGTTGGAATTCACGACTTCGTTCGCTACTCCCTCAGCCGAACCCGCCTTGATCAGATTTATCTGCGGCGACGAGCGCAATTCAGAAACCAGTTGGGAGTCGCCCGAGTCATGCACCACTAAGCTCATGTTGCTCAGGCTATTGATCCCCGGGAGCAGGACACGAAAGAGAATCGCCACGAACAGAGGCGTCACTAAGGCAACCAGCAGGTAGCGATTCCTTATTGCATCCACAATATCTTTCCGCGCAATCGCTCTGACGATTCCGAAGTTCATTCCGACAGCCTCCTTCCGGTTATCTGAATGAATACTTCATCAAGCGTAGCTTCGGCTGAGTGCAGCGTTCGAATTTGGCCGGAGGTTACCAACTTCTCCAGTCTCTCTCCCGCATCCTCGTCATCCAGAGGGATTGTCAGTGTTTGGCCATCAGCAAGCTTTACCGCTAGAGAGTTTTGACCGTGGGCTACTTTTAGGTTGTCGGGTGTATCCAGGGCGACGATCCGTCCGTCGCTTATGAAAGCTACGCGGCGGCAAAGCTGATCCGCTTCCTCCATGTAGTGAGTGGTAAGGAAGACTGTGACTCCCTGGTGAGAAAGTTCCAGGATCAGGCGACGAATGTCGCGGCCCACTACGGGATCCAATCCACGCGTAGGTTCGTCAAGAAAGACTATCTGTGGACGATGCAGTAGGGCGCGCGCGATCAGCAGCCGCTGCTTCATGCCATTGGAATAATGCTGAACTTTGTCCCGGGCTCGCTCGATCAGACCGACTTGATCCAACGCCTCGTCGACCCGCTTGCTAGCTAGGCTGTAGAGACGTCCAGCAAAAGCCAAGTTCTCTCTGCCGGACATTCGTTCGTAGAGATTTTGATTCTCGGAAACAACTCCAATGAGCGGTTTGAGGCGTTGCCGCTGCGCGACTACGTCGCAACCGGCGACTTGCGCCTGCCCGGCGGTGGGTCGCAACTGGCCAGTTAACATGCGGATTGAAGTTGTCTTGCCGGCACCGTTGTGGCCCAGGAAACCGAATATCTCACCGGCTTCAACCGTGAAGGAAATGTTGTCGACTGCTCGCAGGTTTTTGAAAGTACGGGAAAGTCCCGTCACCTCGATTGCGTTCATCTTTAGTCCCAGGCACCTCGCGCACGGATGTTAGATCGCAATCAAGCTTTCCGAAGCCAGACTGCCCAGTAAGTACGCACCGCGTGAGACTTTGTTGCGCTCTGCTAGAATTAAGATCAATCGTCAATTGTAGTCAAAAGCAGCGGGGGCCGAGCCGATTGCCGATTTGCGATTGCGGATTTCCGATTGGCCTCCTTCGCTACGGGCTAATTTAGCAAGTGCAATGGCAAATCGGAAATCGCATTACCCTCATGGCTGATGATAGAATCAAACAGTAAACGGAAAGCCAAGCGACCGCAGGATTACATGACTGAAGAGCAGCAAGTCTTCCTTGAGCACATTCAAAAGAAGGGACTGAAGCGCACCTCTCAACGCGATCTCATTCTCGATGTTTTTCTCCGCACCGAGGCTCATCTCTCAAGCGAAGATCTCTACCGTCTGGTGACCAGGGAAGATCCTACAGTTGGCCAAACGACGGTTTATCGCACGTTGAAACTGCTTACCGAAGCTGGACTCGCGCGCGAGGTTCGCTTTGGGGATGGTCGCGCTCACTACGAGCACAATTACAAACATCAACATCACGATCACATGATCTGCTCTTCGTGCGGAAAGATTATCGAATTCTTTTCCGCCGAATTGGAAGCGATTCAGGATGCGATGGCGGCGAAACACAAGTTTGAGGTGCAGCAACACCTGCTAAGGATTATTGGTCTGTGTGCTGAATGTCGCCGGGCCAATCGCGAGGCGGGCAAAGGCACTTCAGATTCCGAACGCACGAAATTGTTATCCACTCGCGGTGCCAAGTAAGGTCTCAGCAAAACAAATCGATGAAGCTAACCAATCGCGCCGGTATGACAGTCTGCCTGGCGCTAGTGCCACTGTTTTTCTTCGGTTGTCCTCGCAATAAGCCGTCACAGCCACCGCGGGTGGGAGTCTCTGAGCGTCCAGCGATTACTCCTACCCCCGTGCCGCTGGCGACCGCGTTCAATGGCGAGCGGGCGTTGGAGCATGTGCGGAAGCAGATTGAGATCGGCCCACGCCCGCCCGGTTCTCCCGAGCTCGCGAAGACACGCGAGTACATCAACAATGAACTCAAGACGGCTGGCCTGGTTGTCTCTACTGATGAATTCACGCCTGACACTCCTCAGGGTGAGAAAAAAATGGTGAATATCACCGCTGAGATTCGCGGCGAGTCGAAGGATGTGATCATCATTGCCAGCCACTACGACGCGAAATATTTCAAAGACATGCGCTTTGTCGGCGCTAACGATCCCGGGGCCTCAGTAGGAACTTTGCTTGAGCTAGCGCGCGTACTCGTAGGAACAAAACCAAAGCTGACTTACTGGCTGGTGTTCTTCGACGGTGAAGAGGCGTTTTGTGAAAACTGGGATGATTGCGGCAAACCCGATGCGCCTGATAACACCTACGGCAGTCGTCGCTTCGTGAACCAAATGCGCAGCCAAAACGAGCTGGAGCGAGTAAGGGCCTTAGTCCTGCTCGACATGATGGGATACAAAGATCTGGAGCTCGGTCGCGACACGAGCAGTACCAAGTGGCTGCAGGACATTATCTGGCAAACCGCGCGTGAATTGGGTTATCGCAAATACTTCGTCGATCGTCCCGAGGGAGTTGGCGGTGACGATCACGAACCGTTCTTACGCGCCGGCATCCCCGCAGTCGATCTGATCCAGCTTAACGGTTATCCGTACTGGCACCGGGCCGACGACACTCTCGACAAGGTTTCGGCGCAGAGTATGAAGATTGTTGGTGACGTCGTGTCGGCGAGCCTTCCTCGCATTGAGCAGCGTTTATTGAGTAAGCAGAATCGTTGAGATGAAAAGAATAGCTGTCATTCCCGGTGACGGGATCGGACCAGAAGTAATTCGCGAAGCCGTTAAAGTTCTGGAGCAACTTCGCGGATCGCACAAAGTAGATCTTGAACTGGTAGATTTCGACTGGGGCGCCGAAAGATTCCTGCGGGATGGCGTCACCTTGCCCGATGGCGCACTCCAGATGTTAAGCGAGGAATTTCAGGCCATCCTCGCTGGCGCCTTTGGCGATCCGCGCGTGCCTTCGAATCAGCACGCCGAAGATATTCTGCTTGGCATGCGACGCGGACTCGATCTTTACATCAATCTTAGGCCCGTGCGTTTGCTGGACGCGCGCTTAACTCCCCTCCGAGATCGAAAAGCAGAGGAGATCGATTTTGTAGTCTTTCGCGAAAACACCGAGGGCGCCTACTGCGGCGCCGGAGGTTTTCTCAAGAAGAATACCGTCGACGAAATTGCCACCCAGGAAGAGTTAAATACGCGGCGCGGCGTGGAACGGATCATTGTAGCGGCGTTTGAATATGCGCGCGCGAACGGGCGCAAGCGCGTGACGATGGCAGACAAGTCGAATGTGCAACGCTTCGGAGGAGACTTGTGGCAGCGGGTTTTCAAAGAAGTCTCAGCGCGCTATCCGGCGATTGAAGCTAACCATCAATATGTCGACGCGATGGCAATGTTCATGGTTGCAAATCCAGCTCAATATGATGTGATTGTCAGTAACAATCTTTTCGGTGACATTCTGACGGATCTCGGTGCTGCGATTCAGGGCGGATTGGGACTAGCGGCTTCGGGAAATATTCATCCCGGTAAAGTTTCGTTGTTTGAACCAGTTCATGGCAGCGCGCCGCCACTTGCGGGCAAGGGGGTCGCTAATCCCATCGGCGCGATTCTCACGGTTGCCATGATGCTCGAGTACCTGGGATACAACGAGGAGAGCAAAGCTGTGGAACGCGCAGTCCGCGAAACAGTTGTTGCTAACGAAACGACACAGGATCTCGGCGGTGCATTGTCGACGGCACAGGCCGGTGACGCGATTCGCCGGCGACTCGATAGTAAAAGACCTCTTGCATCCTGATCGAAATCTTCTTTTGCAAAAGTACTGTTGACGGATCATGAGATCTGTTTAGAATGCCTCGTCCTCCCGACTCCGATCTAGTTGTCCAGAATTTCTTTTCTCGAGAGATTCCTAATAGTGATCGGCCGCTTCCCTCAGGAACGGCAGTCAGATCAGCTGCCCAGCGACAGAGGAGCCCCAATGCCTCAGAACCCTTCGCCCTCTTTCAGCAAAAGTTTGATTGACTGCGCACGCAGAGCATCAACAGCAATTCCACTAGTGGTAATAACGGTTCTGTTTCTTCTGCTTCCGCAAGAGGTTCAAGCCCAGTCGCCCTGTCCTGTTCCTCCTGGAGGTATTTCAGGAGAGCATACATTTCAGGCGCTCGGCGAGACCCTAACAATTCCGTTCAGCATGGCGGCTTGCCATACAATGGCCGTTAATATCTCCTGGGCGAATGGGCTGAACAACGGAAGTAATTTGAAAGTCACCTTCTTCGACTCCGCCGGGCAGGTCATTACTTCGAGGATGATATCTCAGCGTTTCTTCCGGGCTCGCGTCAAATTCCCCTCAATCCGTCTTACCCTTACCCCTGGAGGGGATCGCGTTCGGCACTCTTTAATCCCGCCAGTGTAACGATTGAGACCATCTATCCTTTTGCACCGCCCTGCACTATTAACTATTCGATCGGCTTTGCCCCTCGAGCGGACTACAACATTGGCGGCGACAGTTTCGCCAACGCGCCCCTTGTGACCCCTTTGCCGGCCACTTACAGGGGGAGCATGTACGATGGCACAAACCCGACACCAGGAGGATCAATTGATCCAGGTCAGTTTTTCAAAGTGCGCTTGAAGTGCAAGCAGGCGATGTACATCCATGGTTCGGTTACAGTAGGCAGCACCGTGGCTTCCCACTTTCGCGTCGACCTTTACAATGCCAATGCCCCTCCACAGGTGATAATTTCGACTTGGGTTTTTTACGGGAGCATGGGAACAGCGAGCTTCGTGTCAACGCCGTACGTTAATCCGAATTCAACTGACACTGATTTCTATATTCGTGTCTGGAGCGGCTCGGGCTCGATTCATGATTTCGAGCTGAACATCGATGAATACGTGGCGTCGAACAACGTCAACAACCCCCGGCCGGTTGCGCCGGACGCGACTGGTTCAGGTGGCAGTGTTAGCAGTGAGGAATATCACCTGCCCGCGAGCATCGATAACGACGTGCTAACCGGACGAAATACAGAACTGTGGGCAAAGCTTTACTGGCCAACGAGTTTTTCGAGCGGGCCATACCCGTTGGTTGTGTTTCTGCACGGTAATCATGCAACGTGCGGTACCGGAACTAATCCGCACGTGGATAATAATAGCGACTACACGTCCAGCGGAACATGCCCGCCTAACTATTCCGTAGTAAATAATCATCTTGGATACGAGTACCTAGCTTCGCAGCTCGCCTCGCGCGGTTACATCGTCGCTTCTATTAATGCGAATCGCGGCATAACCGGGGCACAAAGTCCGGATTCCAGTTACCCTGATGATCCTCTTCACATCTTCTCTCGGGGACGCTTGGTTCTGAAGCATCTGGAAACGTTGAGTAAATGGAACGCCGGCGGTTCCCCTTTAATCACTCCGACCACACTCGGCACGCTGCGACGCAATTCTAACAATTGGTTTGGAATGAAGATCACGGTCGGGGCGCAACCGATTAAAGTCTATTCGCTCGGCAGAATATTCGTCAGCGGCAACACCGGCACACATACGGTGAAACTTGTGAGAGCCAGCGACAGTGTGGACCTCGCAAGCGTCTCTATACCGATGAGTGGTGGCACAGCGGGTCAGTTCAAGTATGCAAATCTGGCAACGCCTGTAACATTGGCGGCAAACACCAGCTACTATATCGCCAGTAAAGAACAAAAGAACGGCGACTACTGGCACGATTCGAACACCGTTGTTAGTTCGACCTCGGCTGCAACAGTAAACGGAAGAGTGA
>JBAPXA010000267.1:0-7895 GCA_049283975.1 Pyrinomonadaceae bacterium
ACACTCGTCTGATCATCGCGGTAACCTCAGGCTCTTGATCTGCAATCGACTTCTCGACAGGAAGTGCAAACTCGGGAAAATGCGTTGCGACCAAACCCCGCGCAAAACCAAAGTCTCGCGTGTCCCACGAATTCGCCATGAAGATGAACGAAATTTGTTCTTGGGGAAAGCGGACAATGAACGACTTGAAGCCCTGCCAGGCACCGCCATGAAACACTACAGAGTGGCCATGGCTCACCTCTGTGTGCCAGCCGAAGCCATACCCTTTTGTGTTTCCAGCCGCGAGTTTTACTGGACTCCACATCTGTGCAAGTTGTGCCTGGGAGAGCAGGGTATCGCTATAAAGAGCAGCATCCCACTTGGCCATATCGAGGACGGTAAAATAATAAGGACCATCTGCGGTTGTATTTGTTGATGGCGAAACCCATTCCTGATTCAGCAGTTGACCCTTTGCCAGGCGATACCCGGCCGCCCGGTTCGGGATGATGTCGGCTTCAGAAATAATGCGTGCAGTCTGCATCCCGAGCGGTTTGAAGATGCGCTCACTCACGAAATCGCCGTGAAACTTTCCGCTAACCTTGCGAATCAAGATCCCGAGCGTCACATAACCGAGATTGCTGTAATCCCACTTCTCGCCGGGCTGATAGGTAAGCGGAATCGATTTGATCATCGTCCACAGTTCTGCTTCGGTGTGATCCCGCCTTAAGTCGAAGTCTGGAGGATAGTCGCCCAGGCCAGCAGTGTGCGTCAGCAGATGGCGCACGGTAATGTCTGCCCAACTCTCCGGTGCGTCGGGGAAGAACTTAGTTATCTTGTCTTCAAGGGAGAGCTTTCCTTCCGCAGCGAGAATCATAACGGCAGTAGCAGCGAACTGTTTGCCGATGGACCCTGATTGGAAAATTGTCTCCGGCTTGACGGGGATCTTGTGTTCGAGGTTACTGAAGCCATAGCTTTTCAGGACGGCAATCTTTCCATTACGAACCACGGCCAGTGAAACTCCGGGAATCTGCTGCCGCTGCATCTCGCGCTTTATGTAAGCGTCGATCCGCCGCTCGAGATCCTCTTGCGCCACGCAAGGCGTCGCCAATAACAGCAACAAGACTACAATACTCGCAAGCGTATTTTGTCGAATCAGCCACATGGAAACTGGGTAGTGAGAGGGACTTATTGCTTCAGCTGCCTTCAAAATTCCCCAATGAAGTATCGGCAAAGCCGGAACTAGCAAATTGCATCACTTGAGAGACTGTTCTTACTTCTTCATCAATTCCAAAACCGCCGCCGTCATCGCTTTTACCCCAGTGCGAATCGTCGGCTCGGGTAAGGGAGCAAACAATGGTGAATGAAGTGAGGGGATGGTTTTTCCGGTACGCTTGTTCTCTGCCAACACCGCAGGATCAGCGGCACCTAACCAGAACATCACCGTGGGAATCTGATTGTTTGGCAAACCGAACCGCCCGAAATCTTCGCTGGCCATGATCGGCGCCACTGTCCTGACCTTGTCTTTGCCAATCAGTTTCGTAAACACCGCTGTCAGCCGCTCTGTTAACACTGGATCGTTGAAGGTCGCCGGCGTCACTTCTGTCTCGCTCATTTTTACTACGGGCGCGAGTTCATCAGGAAAACCGGCAGCGAGCGCGGTGCCTTTAGCAATCCGTTCGATACTTGCCAGAATTTTCCGACGCACTTCCTCTTTATAAGAGCGCACAGTTAACTGAAGCTTAACTTCCTCCGGGATAATGTTGGCACGTGTGCCACCATGAATCGAGCCAACCGTGACCACAGCCGGGTCAAGCGGCGCCACTTCGCGGCTGACGATGGTTTGCAACGCCAGCACGATCTGCGCCGCAAGTACGACGGGATCCTTTGCCGCTTCCGGACGCGAACCATGTCCGCCGATGCCGCGCACAATGATTTCCACCGAAGTGGCATTCGATAATGCGAAACCCGGAGTGACGCCGAGTGTGCCAGCCTCAAGATCACCATCGTCATGAAGGGCCAGGGCGTAATCAGGATGGGGAATCTGGTCGTAGAGTCCATCGTTCAGCATTGCTCTCGCGCCATCAATCGTTTCTTCTGCTGGTTGTCCTACCAGCACCAAAGTTCCCTGCCATTGGTCCTTGAGTTCGGCGAGCAGGCGCGCGGTGCCGAGTAGTGAAGTGATATGAATGTCGTGACCGCAGGCATGCATTACGCCAACGTCCTGGCCGGCATCATTCTTTGTTCTCACCTTACTCGCGTAAGGCAGCCCAGTCTTTTCTTCGACAGGCAGTGCGTCCATGTCCGACCGCACAAGCACGGTAAGGCCCGGACCGTTTTTCATTACTCCCACCACGCCGTAACCTTTCCATTCCGGCCGGCCGTATTTGCCCAAGCGCTCAATCACGGTATAGCCAAGCGCGCGCAGTTCCTTGGCGACAAAGGCCGAGGTCTTCTCTTCATAATGCGAGAGTTCAGGCGCTGCGTGTAGCGCCTTGTAGTTGACGACGAGAGCCGCAATGTCCCTGTCGATCAAATTGTCCAGAGATTGTTGGGCATTAGCCAAGGCTGAGAAGGTGAACAAAACTAGAACCAGTAAGTTTATTTTGAGTAGTTGATGACACATTGACCAAGATTCCTGTTTTCTTCTGCAGTTAAGTTACAAGGAAATGCCGAGTCGCAAATGCTGGGCTATGGCCTTGCCCCAAGAGTGCGGGGCTAGCATCGGTTCGGCTTTGCCGCCGGACGTGGGGTGTGGCTTCGCCGCGCCTGAAAGCACTTGATTAGTTTCGCCCCAGACCTTTGAGCCAAGCCGGAGTTGTTTTGGGGCGGCAAACAATTCAAGCAAGAGTGCATCAACAGCGCCGGAATTTGATTTCGGGAACAGGGCGCGGCCGCCTGTCTCCTTTGTGATTTTTGTCAGGAGCTTGACGGCATTGCTGCGCGGATTTCCCCTGCCCAGTCTCATTTCGTCTTCGAGCTCTCGCACGAGACCGATTGCAAATACTTTAATCTGGTGCTGCTGCAACTCTGCCAGCAATTCCTTCTCCTTGATCTTGCTTTTCCGGTCTTCACCATCGGTTATGAGAACCAAAACCTTGCGCACTTGCGGCGTTTTGTCTTGCTCGGCCTTGGCATTGATGTGCTTAACCATTGAATGAATCGCATCTAAGAGGTTTGTCTGTCCACCTTCAATAAACAGGCTGTCCAAATACTTTGAAAGCACAACGGGATCCTGGTTCCACACGGTGTGTACCACCATCAGGGGTGGGGCGTCTTTAGGGTTACCTGTGCCTCTGAAACTAAAGATTGAGATGGGGCCTTGCTTGTTAGCTTCCTGCACAACTCCGTTGCCCAGGGCCAACACGCGGTCGAACTGGCTTCTCAAAGATCCGGAGTTATCCAACAAAATGCCGTAGAGTGCCGGCTGATCGCTTTGCGCAGACGTGTTGCTACAGAAACAGAGTACGAGAGCTAGGCAGAAAAGCTGAGACAACTTTAGAGTCATAACTTGCCCTTGGATTTAGCGTAGTTGGTTAATTCCGCTACCAGGCTAAGGCTGTTTGATATTGGTAAAGTGTGACGCCACAACCTGCCAACGACCATTCCGTTTCAGATACGTATTGGTGAAGTAGACACGTCCGTTTATCTTCATGTCCTTGTACATGTACTTTTCGATGATGAAGCCAGTCGAGATTGCCGTGCTGCCAAACACGCGCACTTTTGCGCTCTCCTCATCGATCTTAAAAACTGCGTCGGGCGCGAACTCGGTGTAGTCGGCCGCCACATTCGCTCGCTTCTGTGCCTTGTTCAAGATTCTTCCATTAGCGCCGGTGATCAGGAAGTCGTCGGCAACGATCCGATCGAAGTCTTTCAAATCCTTGCTGCTGTACGCTTCAATGATCCATTGCCGATCCATTTGCTTGATTGCGGCGACAACTTTGTCGGGTTCCGAAGTGAGTTTAGCGCCTTGACCCCAAGCTAATGAGACTGTTCCCAGGGCAAGGAAGGCTATAGCTGAGATGCCTTTCATGACGTCAATCCTCTCTACTGAAGCGTTTTAGAACTTTACCTCCAAGGCGCCAGGAGCCACCAAGTTCGCCAAGAAAACTGCTAAGCCTGTTGGACGGCCTTGAGTCAACCATCTTTTTATTGGTTCTCTTCTCGGCGAACTTGGCGTTTCTTGGCGCCTTGGCGGTTCAATGCCCGTAGGTTCACTCAGGGGCGGCAGTCGGCAGGTCGAGTGCCGGTTTGGTTTGTCCTCGATGACAGGTGGTGCAATTGATCACAGGGCTTTCGCTCTTCAGGTTTTTGACATTCTTCAAGAGGTCATTATTGATAGTGCGCACCATCTGGGCCATGTCGCGGGCAGTTTGTTTCGTGGGCTTGTCGTCCTTCTCCCACTCGTCGACTACATGACAATGCGTGCAATTAACTCCGAGCGACCGGCTGTACCCAATCTTCATCACCGCGAGCAAGCGGGCGGCCGGCACACCTTTTAGAAATTGAATGTTCTTGAAAACGTTTTCTGCGGGTTCGTTTTCTCGCCCGGCAATTCTTTTTCTCAGCTCAGCAAGTTTCGCCTCCTGATCGAATGTCTGGGGCGGCGCAGAAACAGCCTTAGCTCTGCTGATCACTTCCATAGAATTGCTCGTGCTTCCAGAGCTTGAAAACAGAAAACTTGCGACGAGAGCAAGCACAGCGAGGAGTACTAGATTGATAGCAGTTCGATGGTTCATTAGCGCCTCCTATTTAAGATTGGCCGGGGAAACCGTTTTCGGAACCTCATGGTCCGGAAGGGCGGTTTACCCCCGCTGGTTGCTGCTTAATCAGCTCTGTTCCCGAGATTTGACGATCTCGCCTGTATCCTGACGCCACCCGCCCGCACCACCAATCGGAGTGCCCGGTGCCGAAGAGAGTAGATAATTAGGCGAAGCTTCCAGTTGACTTGGGGAGGTGTTCTCGGCAACTGCTGCTGATTGGAAGAAGCGCGCATAGAGCAACCGCGCTAGCCCAAACATGAAGATTGTCAACAGCAGCGCCTGTGAAATCTTTTCGAAGGGTGTATCGCTAACCGAACTCTCGATCAAGCGATCGTTCGCAGGAAACAAAGCAGCAAGAAGAATGTATGCGGGAACCAGAATCACGCTGAGCAGCATAAGCACGACACCCTGCCGCGTGCCTTTTTCTCGCGCTGAAAGTTCAGCTTCACTTAACTGCGAACTCGTGAGCTTGGCATCTCGCCCAGTTGACACCAGCTCCTTTAAGTTAAGCAGGGGTAAGCCGCAACTGGAACAGAACTGGACCTCGTCAGAAAGCTGCTGCTTGGAACATTTCGGACAATACATGATGTACCTCGCTACCACTCCCGCACTGCACCGTTGAGTGCCACTCAACGCGACTTGGGCCAGAGGTAACCGCCCGCTTTCACGCGAATGAGGATCTCGACGAGACTCGTTACCACAAAGACGCCGATCAATATGTAGAAAGGCGTAAACATCCCCAGCAGTAGACAGACTATTCCCGCACTGGCAAAGACAATATTCACAAAAGCAATGATCAGCAGATCCGTTCTGCTAAGCGAGCTTTCGAAGGGCAGGTTCATGCTGGTCTGAAAGGCGAGCACCAACCTTGCGATACCACCGCCGAGCAGCGTGAGCGAGAGCATGATCAGAGTAACAATTTTCATAGTTTGGACTCTTAGTTATGTTCGTATTCTAACCGCAATGGAAGTCCTTTACCGCCAAGGCGCCAAGGACCGCCAAGATCGTCGAGCGAAGCATAAAACAAGCGGCGCTCTTTGTATTAACTACTTTGATCCCAATTAACTGCAGTCATCTTAAGTGCCAATCTTTACTTGGCGATCTTTGCGTCCCTTGGCGGCTTGGCGGTTAAGTGCCGAAGCCAGGGCTTACTTAAACGAGCGCTCCAATTTTCTTAAGGCTGGTTCTTTGCGGCAGGCCGCGAGTGGCCGCGGTCGGGCTCCCTTGATTTCCAATACCCGGTTCGTTCCTTTGTCGACGCGCACTTGCAAACACGCACAACCGTATCCATAACTGCCTGCGTTCGTGCGCACCCATTGGCCCTTCTTAAAGTCCGGCCAGGGCCAGTCGCCTTCGGTTTGATAGCCACCCTGGATGCCGATGATCCACTCGCCGTCTCGATCATTCAGCCAAACATTTCCGGGCGTAGGATTGCTGAACCAACCGCAACGCGTTTCAAATTGCGGTGTCGCTGTCTTGCTCGGCAGCGTCGGGTGGCTGGCAAGGCCAATGCTGACCAGGAGCGGAATCATGGCGACCAGAAACGCGAATTGTAAAAGTTTTTGCTGCATAGCTTCTCCCCGTGTTCAATATTGGTGTGCGAAATAAGAATAGGGGTCACGTTCCGCGCTTGCAACTCTTACTCGCATTCCTCGCTGCTGCGCGATTTCACTTTCAGACAGCGGACTCAAGCCCGGCGAGAATGAGGGCACGTTCTGTGGCTTTAAGAACCAACATCGTGACGATTCAGCGGCTCTGCACAAAAGAACTGAGTGAGCCGAATGATTCAGAACCGGGAGCGGGAGCGACCGGGTCACAACTAACTTGGACTTGGGGCGCTCTGAACCTTACGCACCCGGAACCTGGATTGCGTCGACCCGGTCGCTACGGCTCCCGGTTCTGATTTGGCAACCCGCGGCAGAGCGGTGCATCGCTAATCCCCCACCCGCCGCAACTCAGTAGCGCTGGTTCCGTCCTGAAGAACAAAGCCGCTGGTCTTACCGTCTACAACCGTGAATCTCACGCTCACCCCATCAAAGGTGAGCGGCCTAAACGTGGTCTCATCAATCGGGATTAACCGCAGCTGTCCTTGCCCCGCTGGCTCAGCAAATAGCTGCCCCGCCGTCAACCGCATCTCGACCTCCATTCCTGCTTCGCTCTTGTACTTGCCGGTATGACCTTGCAGGACACTCTGATCCAGCTCGGGAGGCGGAGTCGCGCCTGCTTCGTTCAGAAGTTCGACGATTTCCTTGTTGGTGCCGGCACCCGCGACGACAAGCGCATTAGTGAGTGCTTCTGGTTTTAGTCCGCCACGAGCGAGAGCGGTGCGCACCAGCTCTGGTTTGCCGGCGTGCACCGCATCCAGCAACATTCCATAAGCGCTCGGCTGTCCGAACGTGATCCAAAATCGGTTTAGGTCACGGATGATCAATTCACGCATACCGTAGAAAGTATCGTGCAAGCCTTCCACTACATCCACGCGTCCCTTTAGTCGATCGTAAACCTCGTCAACATCGTCGGTATGAACGTAAAGATCGACTTCACGCCGTTGGTGCGTGCTGTCCCGGCCACCTTGATTGAACATGACCTGGGTGCTTCCGAAAGCGAGGATGGCAAAGCTCAGGCCTGCACCATCGTGTCCGTACGTTTCAAGGACTGAGAAGCCGATGTCACGGTACCAGGCAACGGTCGCCGCCACGTCTGGTACGTGGATCATGGGCACTACTCTCTTTGTCACGATCGTTCTCCGCTGAAATGACGACGCTGCTGCAATCAACCGTACAGTTGATCGAGGAGCTGCACCAGGAAGAATAGTAAAACGGGAAGCAGCAGCAAAACCCATCCGCCAAGCCTGACAAGAGTTCCCAGGCTGGGAGTGGTGATTTCAGGAAATAGAGTCCCATCCCGGTAGAACTCAGCGAGATCATCTGCGAACCAGATGCACGCGAGGGGAAAAGCGAGCGCAAGTACCCTGATAAGGATGTCGGTAACGAAGTGCGACCACGTAGCGGCAGGATACAAAATTGGGGAAACAATCAAATAAGCGACCGCTACCACGAGAGATCCTATCCGCTCCCAATCGCCAAACAAGCGCCAGTCGGATTGAGAGTCGTCAGTCGCAGTAATTGATTCGTCAACCTTGTCAGACTTACTCAT
>JBAPXA010000268.1:0-2063 GCA_049283975.1 Pyrinomonadaceae bacterium
CGGTGGTAGCAGTTGAAACGCATCAGCTCGATCTTCCGGGGATTAACTTGCGGGTACGACCCCGGCGCAACTACGCCGACGGCCCGATGGCGGCGCATGTGCTGGGCTATCTCGGTGAGATCGGCCCGAAACAACTTAAGATTCTGAAAGAGCAGGGCTACGGATCCGGTGATGAGATCGGTCAGTATGGCTTAGAAAAGAGATGGGAAGGTTTCCTTAAAGGCCAAAACGGTGGACAGCAGGTTGAAGTGGATGCCTTAGGACGCCGGGTTCGGGTGCTGCACGAAGTGGTTGATGTTCCCGGTTATACGGTTCACCTCACGCTCGACCGACAGCTGCAGCAAATTGCTTACGAAGCGCTCAAAGGCAAGGAAGGAACCATCGTCGCCCTGGACATTCACAGCGGCGCAATTTTGACGATGGTGAGCACGCCGGCGTTCGACCCAAATATTTTTGCCCGCGGAATCAAATCCGAAGAATGGCGCTCCCTGATAAAAGATAAGATGCGTCCGCTTAATAACCGCGCGATTCAAGGACAGTATCCTCCGGGATCGACGTTCAAAATCATCATGGCGATCGCTGGACTGGAGGAAGGCATTGACCCCGACGCACGGATTTCTGATCCCGGTTTTTTCCCATTCGGTAACCGCAACTTCCGTGATTGGAAGAAGGGGGGGCATGGCTCGGTCGACCTGCACAAGGCAATCGTCGAATCTTGCGATGTCTATTTCTATCAGCTGGGCCAGCGCCTGGGCATAGACAAGATCGCCCACTATGCCCGCGCTTTTGGGTTGGGCCAAAAAACCGGTGCTTTTCTCGACGATGAAAAAGACGGACTGGTGCCGGACACCGCGTGGAAGAGAAAGCGTTACCGGCAACCGTGGTATCCGGGCGAAACACCTTCGGTTGCGATCGGCCAGGGTTATTTAACGACCACTCCGTTGCAACTCGCCAACATGATGGCGGCGGTCGCCAACGGCGGGACTCTTTATCGCCCGCGCATCGTCAATAAGGTTGAATCTGTCGATGGCACAATGGTGCGGGAGTATGGGCCCGAAAAGATTCGCACCATCAATTTGAAACCAGCCACCTTGCAGCGGCTTCGGACGGCCCTAGCCGATGTGGTCAGAGGCAAAGGCGGCACCGGTGGGGCAGCGCGATCGAGCGTGGTGTCGGTCGCCGGAAAAACCGGCACGGCGCAGGTTGTCGAGATGAAGGCAGCCTATCTCAAGAGCGAGCAACTCTCCTATTTCAACCGCGATCATGCCTGGTTCGTCGCCTATGCGCCGGTCGAGAATCCTCAAATCGCCATTGCCGTATTGGTTGAGCACGGCGGGCACGGCGGCGAAGCCGCTGCCCCCATGGCAAAAAAAGTCTTTGAAAAATACATCGAAATGAAGAACCAGCCAAGGGATCAACAACAGGCCCGGGCGCCAGGAGAGATCAGTGCAAATTGATCGCCGCCTCATCTCACATTTCGATTGGCCTCTGTTTCTTTTAACCCTTGCCTTCGTCGGCATGGGGATCGTGACCATCTATAGCGCCAATTACGACATCGCGGCGGAGCATGCCGGCGGCCTCCCTTCACGCCAGTTACTTTGGCTCGGGCTGGGGCTCGCGGTGATGTTCACGACCATCGCGTTCGACTACCACTATGTTGATCGGCTGGCATATCCGTTTTACGGATTGATGTTGCTTCTCTTGATTTTGGTTTTCTTTGTCGGACATTCCGGGGGCGGCTCGCAGCGCTGGATTAATCTCGGGTTTTTCAGACTGCAGCCCTCGGAGCCGGCAAAGCTAGCCATTGTCTTGGTCATGGCGAAATATTTTCAGGATAGCGAGCCATCGCGCGGTTACTGTCTACGTGATCTTTGGGCGCCGTTCGCATTGGTTGCGCCGCTGATAGTACTGACGCTGGTCCAGCCTGATCTTGGCACCGCCATCATTCTCGGCCTGGTATTTATGAGTATGATGCTGATCGGCGGGCTGCGAATAAAGTCCTTTCTCGGTTTGGCAGCTGCCGGGCTGGCATTTCTGCCAATTGGATGGAACCTCCTGTGGCC
>JBAPXA010000269.1:0-10299 GCA_049283975.1 Pyrinomonadaceae bacterium
ACTTTATGGTGCGGGACAATTGGTCAAACAAGCCAATTGATCCTGAAGTGATTGCCGGCATCCTCAAGGATCTCCGTCCCGAAGGTTATGTTTATGCCGTTTTGGGCAATCACGATTGGTGGTACGACGGCGATAGAGTTCGTCAGGCATTGGAGGCTAATGGCATTAAGGTGTTGGAGAACGAGATCGCACCCGTTATTGATCCTGACAGCCGCTTGTGGGTGGCTGGTCTTGCAGACTCCTGGACCAGACCTCAGGACATCGCCGGAACTCTCGCGCGAATTCGCTCCGGACACACGGTCATAGCTCTCGCGCACAATCCCGATGTATTTGTGAACATTCCTGATTCAGTTGCCCTTACCCTCGCAGGTCACACACATGGCGGACAAGTGAATCTGCCGCTACTGGGACGATTGGTTGTGCCTTCAACTTATGGTCAACGCTTTGCAGCCGGCCACATCGTGGAAGAAGGTAAGCATCTCTTTGTCACGACCGGTATCGGAACAAGCGTCTTCCCGATTCGCTTTCGCGTCCCACCTGAGATTGTGCTACTGACTTTTAGTTCAAACTAATTGACTTAGGAAGAGCCAGACGGAGCGTCGCTCCCCCGCGAGGCGTGTTGAAAGCTGTGAGGTCTCCTCCATGTTGGGTCACCACTCGATGTGCGAGAGCAAGCCCGACCCCGTGACCAGAAGCTTTGGTGGTGAAGAAGGGGATAAAAATTCGCTCCAGGTCGGCCGGGGGAATTCCGGCGCCAGTGTCTTCGATTTCAATTACTGCAAGACGTCCCTGTGCGGTGCGTTCTTCAAAAAGTCTAACCCTAACAACTCGCTCGGCCGCTTGATCTGAAATCGCCTCGGCCGCATTACGCAGGAGATTAAGTAAAGCCTGACGCAGCATTCGTTCATCTGCACGCACTTCGCCCAGGCCATGCGTGTCCGTAAACTGAAGTTCTACGCGCCGTTCATTAAGAAGTGGTTGCAATTCACCAATGCAGTCGCGAGCCAGGTCGGCAAGCGAAACATTATCAAGTTCTAATGGCTGCGGGCGTGCGAAGTTCAGAAACGCTGTCACCATTTCAGAGAGGTTGCGCACTTCGTTAAGCAGGGAACTGGTTGCGGTTTGACCCGCCTCATCAAGCTTAAGGTTTTGCAGGAGTTGAGCGTAGCCATGGAGAGTGGCAATAGCGTTCTTGAATTCATGAGCGAGACCGGCTGACATCTCGCCCAGACTCTCCAGATTCTGCTTGAGCGCCACTTGTTCCCGAAGCTGCATCACTTCCGTAATGTCAGTTAACAAACAAAGCGCGCCACGCGCGCCAAGTTCGGGGGCGAGTTCGATTGGAGCAATCGTGCCTCCCAGTTGTCGCTTCAGCCCGCTTGGAGTGACAACTTCAATCACCTCCCGCCGGTAGACTTTGCCGCTCTGAATACACTTGGTAACCATGTCGGCAAGTTCAGGGATGTTGCGCAGAATTGTGGCCGCCGGTTGACCGAGCGCTTTGCCGTCAACGCCAAGCAGCGCGCGGCCAGGGGCATTGATGACTGTCGAATGGCCATTGGCGTCAAAAGCAATCAGACCGGAAGGCACACTGGCGACGATGCGTTCGTTGAACCTGACTGCCGAATCAGCTCGTTCGCCAGCCTGTGCCGTCAGTCGTTCCAGTTCTTTTCGCTGTTGCTGCAGTTGCGCCACAACAGACTGAAAAGTCTCCAGGACGAACTCACCTTCATTGCCGGACTTTTTGCCCCGCGCGGCGATGGGCGCGCGTTCGGCTTCGCCCACGAGCTGCTGATAAGGTCGCAAGCGCCAGCGCAAAACCAGGAGGACGCAGACGACAACTCCGATCAGGATGGCGACGAAGCCGGTAAGCAAAATCGGTCCGCGCGCCGCGGGGTTTGCGGGAATCAAGGTAAAGAGGAGAACACCAAAGAGTGCGGACAGCAGGAATAATCCGATCAGCAGGTAAAAGCCAAATTGGATGCGATAAGACATCGAATGGTCTTTGGTCTTTGGTCTTAGCCCTTGGATTTAAGATTGCTTACTGGCTGGTCATTCTCAGGAGTATTTGCCCGTGGCGAACCGAACTACCTCGTTAGAAGCAATCTCAAAGACCAAAGATCCAATACCTAAACCGTTTCCTTCATCGAAACTGTCCCGCGTACCATTCCACCACTTGCTGTCCGATGAGCAGCGCTGCGATCGCGCCGATTCCCAGGAAGATGCCAAACGGCAAATAGATCTTCAGGTCTTTACGGCCTTGCGCAATCATCACGAGGATACCAATCACCGATCCCGAAAACACACCGATGAAAATCGTCAGGATCGTCAGACGCCAACCGAGATAAGGACCGACCATAAACATCATCTTCACGTCACCCAATCCCATAGCTTCGATGCCGCGAAGTTTTTCCCACGTCCACCCCATTAGCCAGAGCGAGCCGCCGCCAATCAATGCACCAAGAGCAGCGCCGCCGAGCGACGCGGCCCAGAGGGGCCATCCCTGAAACAAGCCCTCCAGTAACCAGGGCAAGTCATCGAAGTGCGGCGCGCCCACGAGATAGGGAATAGCTAGCCTGGCGACAATAGCGAAGGCTATTCCGGGATAAGTAATCGCATTCGGCAGGATCATGTGCTCGGCATCGATGAAGATCAGGGCCACCAGGGCGCTCACGAAAGCGAGATCAAACGGCAGCGCCGCTGTTACTCCCGTATGCCAGATCACGCCCATGAACAACAATGCCGTCGCTAACTCAACCGCGGGGTAGCGAGGAGAAATGCGTTCTTTGCAGCCGCGACAGCGCCCTCCCAGCAACAAATAGCTCAACACCGGAATGTTGTCATAAAAGGCAATCACGGCCCCACAGGAAGGACAGCGCGAGTTCGGAAAAACGATCGATTCCTCGAGCGGCACGCGGTGAATGACTACATTAAGAAAGCTGCCAATTATGGCGCCGAGGATGCCTGCGAGAATGTAATTGATGGGAGGAGCTAAAAGTAGATTGAGGTCCGGGAGCACGGCTATCAATGAAAGACTCATCGATTGTCATTGTAACTTGCCTGACTGTTACTGCATATAGACTTTATTTCGGACGCAAAAGTGAACGTGCGCAGCACATTCGTAACGGCAGTTCCGCTGGCTCAGTATGGGCGAGACGCACTCGCGATCCAATGAAAAAAGCCGCCAGCGATGAACTGCTTCATCACTGGCGGCCATTTAATGCTACTACTGCCTACTGCCTACTCCTCAAGGTATCGGATTCTCAACCACCACATTGTTACTGCGCAGCGTCGAAGAAGTTGCCCGCTGCAGGTCGGCTAGAGCCTTGTTGTAGTCGGTTTCCGCTCGTAATTCGGCATTGCGTGCATTGGTGAGAGCATTCTGTCGTTGAAACAACAGGAATGTAGTCGAACGTCCCACTTGATAGAGACGCTGTTCTCCTTCCAACTGCAGCTCGGCGTTCGCTCTGGCTTCCCGTGCTGCTATGACCCGCAACCTCGCTGTTTCAACCGCCTGCGCAGCATTACGAACATCGACTTCGATGATCTGTTCCTGCGATCGCGTGGATGCTGCGAGCTGTTCTTTCTGGATCCGAGCGCCCGCAAAGTTGGCCTCCGCGGTCCGGTTCCTGAAAGGAATTTGGATCGCTACACCGACAGTCACGTTATAGGTGTTCAGGCTAAACAAATTGCTCAAAGTTTTTCCATAGCCGCCGACCAGATCTGAAGGTGCCAGATTAGGCGTAGCAACCAAAGGAGCAGTGGCTACGGGAAAGACCGCCCGGCGCTGAATATCCTGAATCTGACTCAGGAGAAAGGCATTCGCGACTTGGGTTGGATCGCCCGAGATCAACGGAACGAGCGTGCCCGGAGGAAGCGTGGCCGCTGCTGTTCCAGCGAGTCCGGTTGATGCCACAGTGCCTACCAAATCGATCTGCGGTCGCGTCTGGTTCTTGAAATAATTCAAATCGATGTCGTTGATCTCGTCCTGTAGATTAAGGCGGCGCAGTTCGGGTCTATTTTCGCGGGCCTCCTTGAGAGACTGATTAAGGTCCACGGGAGTCGTATCAAAGGCCGGCATGTCTGTAGGCGTTACTTGAGCGGACCATTCGGGGTTCTGTGGATCTCTAAGAATCAGTTGCTTGAGATTGTTCTCCGCGATCGAGACGTTTTGAACCGCGACCAATAGCGCTGATTCGCGATTGGCAAGTTCGGTCTGAACTTCAGCTCGCTCCAGTGGCGCTTTTGCGCCGACGGAGATTTGGGCTTCAACGTTCCGCAAATTTTCGCGCGATAAGTTCAGGTTCTCTAGTTGGTTTTGCTGATCGCGTAGCGCGAACACCAACTCCCAGTACGCCTGCTGTACACGCGAAATCACATCGATCGTACGCAGGCGAAAATCGGCATCCGACTGCTCGAGACGTTTCTTTTGAATGCGAATTTGACGACGCTGATTGTCAATCGAACGGTTCTTCAGCAATGGCTGCGTAAAGGTCAACGCCAGGTTCGAAGAATAGAAAGGATTGAGCGTGCTATTTGTGGCACTGGTTACAGTCTTATTGTTGCTAAAGCTAAGCTGATAATTTCCGCCCCCGGTGGAAAACGGTTTAAAGACGGAGGGACTCAATGTGTAAACCGTGTTCGAAACCTGTCCTGAACTTCCGGCCCCGGCAAAGATGTTTTGTACGGGAGTGACGCGTTTGTCGATCTGCGGCGTGAGGCTGAAGATCGGATCGTAGAAGCCCTCGAGCGAACGCAACTGTGTTTCGGCAAAGCGCACATCATCGCGGGCAACTTCGATATCGTTATTGTTCTGCAGCGCTTTTCTGACCGCGTCATTCAGCGAAAGGGTCAAAGTATTGGTGCTCATGATTCCCAACCGATGCATGTCAGGAATCGGTGGTAACGGCCGCTGCTGGACTGTTGGGAAGACGGGCTCGCGTGGCTCCTGAAGTGGAGTAGGTTCCTGGTCAGGATTGGTAACCTCAGGCGACGGCAACGTCGTCGGCGATGTCGAAGGCTGCGCGGGCTGATTTGCCGGTGCGGTCGAAGTGCCAGGGGGCGCTTGGGGAGCCGGTTGCTGGGTTCCTGGCGCAGCCGTCGGCGGACCCGGCTGAGTGCCCGGAGGCGTGTTCGGTGCTTGCGTCTCAGAGCCAGGCGGGCGCGTCGCGTCGCTTTGTCTGGGGTTGGGTGTGGGTCTCGGTGTTGGTGTCTGTGCTAAGGAAGCGCTCCCAGCCGCAACGAACACCACAGCCAACGAAATAACTCGCAGCAACTCAACAGGCTTAATAGTAAGCATCAGACCAAAACTCCTTAAACTCTCTACAATTGTTTCACTCTGGAGTGTCACACAAACTACAAGTGGACAGACACCACGGGATCAGGTTTGGTTACGTTAACAAATCGGCTCAGGTTTCATAAAGTTGAACAATATGCCCACTTTACGGCGACTAAGAGGGTGAAACAGTGGCTTGACACTGTAGGCTGCGCCGCATAATCTGAGAACTCTTTTTACCAGTAACTTCAATCTAACATGCTCGTCGTTGGTGAAGTGTGCGCTTCGGGTCACAGCGCGGTGAAACTTGTGCAGAGATTGTCTCAATAACGTGAGGAGGGCATTAGCGAAATGGCAGTAAAGGTTGGCATCAACGGTTTTGGTCGCATTGGTCGAAACATCCTGCGCACTTCATTGGGCGATCCCGATATCGATTTCGTGGCCGTAAACGATTTAACGGACACCAAGACGCTCGCGCACCTGCTGAAGTACGACTCCGTACTCGGGAACCTGGACCACGAAATCACTGCCACGGAAAACGGGATCAGGGTGGATAACGATGAATTTCGCGTCTTCTCGCAAAGAGATCCGGCGGCGATTGATTGGGACTCAGTCGGCGCTGAGATCGTGATTGAATCGACTGGAATATTTACCAAAGCCGAGGATGCCAAAAAACATCTGCGTGGATCGGTGAAGAAGGTGATCATCTCGGCGCCAGCCAAGAACGAGGACATCACCATCGTGCTGGGCGTTAATGAGGGGCAGTACAACGCCGCGGCGCATCACATCATTTCCAACGCCTCCTGTACCACCAACTGCCTGGCACCGGTCGCTAAGGTGATCAACGAAAAGTTTGGCATTCGCTCGGCGCAGATGACGACGATTCACTCCTACACCAATGACCAGCAATTGTTGGATTTGCCGCACAAAGATCTGAGACGAGCACGAGCCGCAGCACTTTCGATGATTCCAACCTCCACCGGCGCCGCCAAGGCCGTCGCGCTCGTGCTGCCAGAGCTCAAAGGAAAGTTTGACGGCATCTCGGTGCGAGTGCCGACGCCCAACGTGTCGCTTGTTGACGTCGTGATTGAAGTCGAGAAGGACACGACTGCCGAAGAGGTGAACCGTGCGCTGAAAGATTCGGCTAACGAAGAGCTGCGGGGAATCCTGGCTTTCTCTGAAGAGCCATTAGTTTCCAGCGACTTCAAAAGGAATTCAAACTCGTCAATCGTGGATGCGGAGTATACGAAAGTAATTGGCGGCAACCTGGTGAAGATACTTTCCTGGTACGACAACGAGTGGGGCTACTCCTGCCGCGTCCGCGACCTCGTGAAGTTCATTGCTGGCAAAGGATTGTAAGCGTCAACAATTCCATCGCCGATTTCCTGCTGGTCTTTGGTCTTAGGGCTTTGGCCTTAGATCTTTAACGGACGTTTGATGTAGTCGTCGGCGTGAACATGGCGTCAAGCAAAGACCAAAGACCAAAGATCAAAGATCGTTATCGGAATGTCCAAGCTTTCAATCAAAGATCTCCCTCTAAAAGGCAAGCGCGTTTTTATTCGCGTCGATTTCAATGTTCCCATCAAAGACGGGAAGGTTGACGACGATACGCGCATTCGTGCTGCTCTTCCTACAATCCAATATGCGACGGAACAGGGCGCGCGCGTAATCCTCGCTTCTCACCTCGGCCGACCTAAAGGTGAACATGTCGAAAAATACAGCCTGAAACCTGTCGCTGAACATCTCGCAAGCCTGATCGGAAAACCGGTCGAGTATGCCGAAGACTGCATCGGTGACGCTGCCGCAGCGAAAATAAACAAGCTTCAGGATGGCGACGTGCTGCTTTTGGAGAACCTTCGTTTCCACAAAGAGGAAGAAAAGAACGACGACGCCTTTGCGAAGCAGTTGGCTTCGCTTTGTGATTTCTACGTCAACGACGCTTTCGGCGCCGCGCATCGGGCGCACGCCTCGACAGCCGGGATTACGAAGCACGTCGCGCAGGCAGCGGCCGGTCTGCTGATGCAGAAAGAACTGGATTACCTTGGTCGCGTCATCAACGCTCCCGAACATCCCTTTGTGGCAATTCTGGGTGGCGCAAAGGTTTCCGATAAGATTCCGGTAATCGATGCCTTGATCGATCGCAAGGTCGATAAACTTCTGATCGGGGGCGCGATGGCCTACACCTTTTTGAAAGCCGAAGGGTTTACGGTAGGGAAGTCTCTCGTTGAAGATGACATGATGCCTACCGCGCTCAAAGTGAAACAGCGCGCAACTGAACAGGGAATTGAATTGCTGCTGCCGACCGATCATCAGGTGGTTGATAGTTACGAGCCAGTGAAAGGCGAAAAGATTATCGCTAAGACGATCCCGATTGAGTTCACCAATCTCGGTCATGCCGGAATGGATATCGGGGTAGAAACGGTCTCGCACTTTGCCAACGCGCTTCAGGGCGCGCGCACGATTATCTGGAACGGACCCATGGGAGTGTTTGAAGAGCCTCCATTCAACAAGGGCACGATCGGCGTCGCGCGTGCTGTCGCGGCGGCGGCCGACAAAGGCGCGGTTGTTATTGTTGGCGGTGGTGACTCGGTGGCAGCGATCACGCAGGCTGGCGTTGCTGACAAGATCACCCACATTTCAACGGGGGGCGGGGCAACGCTGGAGTTTTTAGCGGGCGATGAGTTGCCGGGTGTGGCGGCTCTTAACGACAGGAGCTAACTGGGTCTTATTCTAGCGCTTGATGAACTTTGAACTTGGTTCTTTGTACTTGGTTAGCTAGCTAAGATTGGCAAGTTCATCAGCCGCAGGCCTCAAGCAAAGGACGAGAACAAAGTTCAAAGCTCAAAGTACAAAGTTCAAAAACCAGAGTCCCACGACAAAAAAAGAATGATTCGAAAACCAGTAATTGCGGGAAATTGGAAGATGTATAAAACGGTGAGCGAGTCAGTGGATACTGTGCTCGCTCTGAAACCGTTGGTTGCTAATGCTAACCATTGTGAAGTGATCGTCGCTCCGGTTTTTACTGCCATCAAAACCGTCGCCGATCGCTTGGAAGGCTCAAACATTCATGTGGCAGCGCAGGACTGCGCCACCGAAGTTGAAGAAGGCGCGCACACTGGGGAGGTGGCCGCTTTCATGCTGCGCGATGCGGGGGCCAGCCATGTAATCATCGGCCACTCTGAGCGTCGCCAGTTCTATTTCGAGAATGATTCGCTAGTGAGAAAGAAGTGCCAGGCCGCAATTTCGGCCGGACTCAGCGCAATCGTCTGCGTCGGCGAGAGTCTGCAACAACGCGATCAGGGAATCGCCGCGAACGTTGTAAGTGGGCAGTTAAGTGGCGGACTCGATGGGTTGACAGCCTCAGATCTCGACCGTATCATCGTCGCCTACGAGCCCGTTTGGGCGATCGGTACGGGACGCACAGCGACGCCGGAGCAAGCGCAGGAAATGCACGCGTTTATCCGGCGCGTTTTCGCGGAGAGGCACTCCGCAGCCGCGGCCGAAAAGCTGCGCATCCTTTATGGCGGCTCCGTGAAACCTGAAAACGCCGCCGGCTTGATGGCGCAACCCGACATTGATGGTGCTCTGGTAGGCGGGGCAAGTTTGAATGCAGAGAGCTTTGCGCAGATTGTTAACTACCGGAACGCGGGCTAAGCAGCCCAAGATTGAAAGCGGTCGCTACCGCTCCCGTACTGTAACGACGATTTAGAGGTGCTTATTTGTTAACTTATCTTTTATACGGACTGTTCATTCTTGCTTGTGTTGTCCTGGTAGTTACTGTGTTACTGCAACCGGGCAAAGCTGACGCGGGTGCGCTCTTCTCGAGCAGTGTTTCCAGTACGGCTTTTGGTCCGCGTGGGACGCAGAGCATCCTGAGTAAGATCACTATTGGCGCTGCTGCCGCGTTCATGTTGCTGGCACTCATGCTTTCATTGCCGGCCATCACTGGTTCACGTTCAGTATTGCAGTCAGCGGCGCCAGACGAGTCAGCGCCTGTGCAACAGCCTTCGCCGACTGCTACGGAGGCTCCGTCTCCGGCGGCATCACCCGCGGCGAGTTCTGCACCAGCGAGCGCCGCACCAAGTCCCAGCGCCCAGAAGTAGTTGCTGTAGGGGCGGCCCTCCGTGGCCGCCCCCGCATCTAGAGAGCTTGTTCGTCGTAATCAATTGCGTAGACGGGTCGCCCACGGAGGGACGCCCCCTATGATTCGATCTGATCTTTGCCGAAGTGGCGGAACTGGTAGACGCGCACGTTTGAGGGGCGTGTGAGGTAACTCGTGGGGGTTCGAGTCCCCCCTTCGGCACCATCAACCTCATAACTCTAACAATTCAATATCTTACGAAGGGTGCCGAAGCTCTGTCTCGGCACCCTCGCATTATATAGACACCACCGACAAGCTGATATCCAAGATATTGCTGGACCACGACGCGTTTCATGGTGTCGGTTTTTCGAGACGTTTTGGGCGTCGGGAAATGCGCGGGTTATTCAGTTCTAGGGTTGACATCGACGATAGGATTCGGACGTGCCCGGACTTTTTCAGCTCTGCAGGACGTCACTGAAGTAGTCTCACCTAGCTCATTACAGAAATGAATTGTTTCCATCGTTACGATGGGAATTACAATAGATGGACAGGACGTTCGCAGCAGCAAGTGTAGATAACCCCAGGTCTTGTGACCGCAGATTTTCATTTGTGCCTGGGATGTCTTTGGTTTGAATGAGGAGATCGATGATGAATCTGTGATGTAGGTGTGGCAGGTGAACCGTTCTTTTGCCCGTACGCCTAGCTTTCTGGGGTAGATGCTAAGAAAATCCTGAGCAGTAGTTGGTCTTCAACGTATTTCCTCACGCTCAAAATCCGCTAGCGATTCGCTCATAGCGCTGAAATCAACGCTTAATCTACAATAGCGTCACCCGATTTGCTGACCCCGGTCGGAAAAAGATTTACCAGTTCAATTTTCAAGTACGCGGGCCCCACGACGTCTTCGTGCGCGCTGAAGAGAAAGAGACATATCAGAGCGTCGTGG
>JBAPXA010000270.1:0-4043 GCA_049283975.1 Pyrinomonadaceae bacterium
CTCCTCCCGCTACTTGTTGATTCTCAAGACTGATGGCAGTCTTGCCGCTACGCTTACCGCGAGCAGCTAACTACGTATTAGACGACGGATCCGTCGCATAAGTACGAATCTGGGGGTATTATCCGACAGCTTTAACCTCCCGGGAAGCATACTACTCGTTCAATTGTCCTCGCGACAGTGTAGTGCCGGGTGGACCTGCTGCCTTCACATTCCTCAATGCAGGAAAACTGTAATCGGAAGTCATTCGGTTGAGACTGGGCGTATTTAATTGCTCGCCAGTGAGTGTGCCTGGAGTGTGCATCCCGTAACACACTCGGGTACACTGACGCGCCATGATTAGGGAATTTCCCCATGAAAGACCCTAAAGCACACACTCGAATACTGGAAAAATAGATGCTTGATCTGAACTACGTGCGCGAACATCTCGATGAGGTGCGCGCCAAACTACAAAGCCGCGGTCTGCCGGCTAACGCTCTCGATGATTTCGCTGCTGCGGAATCTGAACGCCGTCGCGTCATCGGCGAATCCGATCAGCTTAACGCCGAACGCAATGCTGCCAGTCGCGAGATCGGCGCGCTGATGAAAGCGGGAAAAAAAGACGAAGCTGAGGGTCGCCGCAAACAAGTAGGCGAACTCAAGGACCGCATCAGTGAGTTGGATCAGCAACGCGAGAAAGCAGAGACGCGAATGCGGGAAATGCTCTCGACGCTGCCGAACCTGCCTCATGAGAGTGTTCCCGTTGGTTCTGATGAAGGCGCAAACGTCGAAGTGCGGCGCTCGGGCGTGAAACCGGAGTTCAGCTTTGAACCAAAGGATCATGTCGATCTCGGCAGTGCCCTGGGCATTCTCGACCTGGATCGCGCGGCCAAGATTGCCGCCTCGCGTTTTGCGATTCTCAATGGCGCGGGCGCGCGTTTGAGTCGCGCCCTCATCAACTTCATGCTTGACGTGCATACTCGGGAACATGGATACGAGGAAACTCTGCCGCCGTTCATCGTTAACAAAGATTCGCTGTTCGGAACGGCGCAACTTCCGAAATTCGAAGAAGACTTGTTCAAACTAAATGACGAACGCGACCTCTATCTGATTCCAACCGCCGAGGTGCCGGTGACAAATTACCGGCGCGAAGAAATCCTGGATGCGTCTGAGCTGCCGCAGCGGTTTGTGGCTTACACGCCTTGCTTTCGTTCGGAGGCAGGAAGTTATGGCAAGGACACTCGCGGACTAATTCGCCAGCATCAGTTTGAAAAGGTCGAGCTTGTTAAGTATGCCCTGCCGGAGAATTCTTATGAGGAGCTGGAATCGCTGACGATGAATGCTGAGGCCATTCTGCAAAAGCTCGGGCTGCACTATCGCACTGTGGCGCTTTCGACAGGCGATATAGGCTTCGGCTCAGCGAAGACTTACGACATCGAGGTTTGGTTGCCATCACAGAATACTTTCCGTGAGATTTCATCGTGTTCGAATTATGAAGCGTTTCAGGCGCGACGCGCGCAGATTCGCTTCCGGCGCGCGGGCGGCAGCAAGCCGGAGTACGTACACACTTTGAATGGATCGGGGTTAGCGGTCGGCCGTACGTGGATTGCGATTCTGGAGAACTTTCAACAAGAGGATGGATCGGTAATTATTCCGGAGGCCCTGCGGAGGTATATGGGAGGACTAACGCGACTGTCCGTTTGAAAGACCGAAAACATTTTCCATATGTCATTTGTCATTTCTCATTTGTCATTGCAGAGAAACCGCCAAGGCGCCAAGGCTCGCAGAGTTCGCCAAGTGATTAAAACGCCTTTGAGCTTGGTGCTTTGTACTTTGAACTTGGTGGTTTGGAGTTGGTTCTATGAACCATGTTCGCTACTGAAACTTGAACAGCAGATGTTAAAGCTGGGCTTCTAAAACAAAGCACTAAGCACAAAGTACTAAGTTCGTTTTATTTCTTGGCGACCTCTGCGAACCTTGGCGCCTTGGCGGTTTCGGTTTTTTTCCCAATGACAAATGAGAAATGACAAATGATATATGGAAAATGTTTCTCCTTCGTACGTGGCCCCAGAACCTGTCGTCTCTACTTGACGCGGATGTCATACGGCATCAAAAGCATCGACTGCCCAGTCTTCATTTGATCCAACAACCTCATGTAGCGCAGAGCCCGGCGCGCGTCTTCAGGTAACGCCGCAGCCAGCGCTTGCTGTTGTTGCACTTCCACCGAAGTACTGTCGCCAATATTCAACAACTCCTGCAGGAACGTACGCGGGTAAGGCAGGATCACGCGGTGGACGCCCTTATCCGCCGGGATGTTCGCCAGCTGCTTGGCTACTTCAACCGCGCGATCAAGACCACCAAACTCGTCTACCAGGCCTCGCTCCTTACCTTGCGATCCAGTCCAGACGCGGCCCTGCCCAATCGAGTCAATGTAAGCAACCTCTTTGTTTCGCCCTTGAGCCACTTTAGGTATGAAGTCCTGATAGTAAGTATTCTTGATCCACTCTTCGAACTTTGCGCGCTCGTCTGGAGAGAATTTCTCTGTCTCGCGAAAGATGCCGGCATTCTTACCGCGCAAGACGTACTCGTTCGAAACTCCAATCCAATCGTAGAAGCCCTTCATCACCGGCTTGCCTGCCAACACTCCAATTGAACCTGTAACGGTAGAAGGCTGCGCAATGATCTTGTTGGCCCCGGTTGAAATGTAGTACCCGCCTGACGCGGCTACGTCGCCCATTGAAACCACCACCGGCTTCTTTTCTTTTGCTGATTCCACCGCGTGCCAAATGATGTCGGATGCGAGGCCGGACCCTCCGGGACTGTCGACACGAATCACGATGGCTTTAATCGAGGTGTCATCGCGTGCATCAGTAAGCGCTTTGACGAGCGTGTCGGAACCGATTGACTGGTCCCCAGTGGGACTATTTTCAGAACGACCCGAACCGATGCTGCCGGTTGCGTAGATCAAGGCGATGCGTTCGCCTTTATCGAGTCCCAAAGATTCTGGCGACACTTCCTGGTAATCGGCGCCGCGCACTATGCGCAGCTTTTCACTCTCTTTGTAGCCGAACTTGGATTTCAGTTCCTTGTCGAGCTGATCGCGATAAGCCGCCGCGTCAATCAAACCTACCTCTTTGGCTTTCTCGGCGCCAAAAGGTGCGTCGTCAATCAGAGCTTTCGCTTCGTCAAACGACTTGTGGCGCGCCTTCGCAATCGCGTCCACGTAGCGCGCGAACAGGTCATCTATATACGAATTGATAAACTCACGATGAGCCTCCGTCATCTGCTTCTGCGTAAACGTGTCGCCGGCGCTCTTGTATTTTCCGATTTGATAGATGTCCGGATAGATACCTAACTTATCGAGCGAGCCGCGGAAGAACATGACGTCGGCGGCGAGGCCGGTGATGAACAACTCTCCAGGAGGAGCCAGGTAGATTTGATCACAAGCAGTGGCGATGTAGTACTCCTTGTTCATGCCGAATTCCATGTAGGCATAAACCGGTTTGCCTGAGGCGCGGAAATCGGTGACGGCATCGCGAATCTCTTCGGCTTTGCCCCACCCGGCGCCGGACATGTTGATCTCAAGGACGATTGCCTTGATGCGGTTGTCCACTTTGGCTTTCTTAAATTGCAGGACGAGATTGCTGAGTGATTGATCGCTGCCACCAAAATACTTTCTAAACGGGTCGTCCGGCACGTAGTCCGGTAGCGATCCGGCCACGCGCAGGGCAAGGACGCTGTTGTCGCGCAGCGGCGGAGCACTCTGCCGCAGCGCGGCGAGGATCAAGGCGGCGCCGATAACGACGATCACGCCGAGCGCTACTACGATTCCCGTGATAATCAAGACTGTCTTTCGCGTTCGTGACATTGCCATAAGAAATTCCTGCCTTTAGATACCTAATTTGTTAATTGGAATGGGATTTTTCAGTGAAGGTGTTACGAAAACGAGCGGGAAAAGGTTTTGTGGAGAACGGGAAGTACCACGTTGCGGGAGGTGGCGGGAGGTCGCGTGAGTCTCAATCGGCAGCGGCTTTGCCGCCATCCGTGCGGTAAGGCTTGCCTTACCG
>JBAPXA010000271.1:0-4283 GCA_049283975.1 Pyrinomonadaceae bacterium
GGTACAACCTTTGGCCCGGTGGCACTTTGGATATCGTCGTTCTGCCCGAGCCGATTAACAATCGCGTGGGTAGCATCACCTTGGCCGTAAAGAGTCACAAGATCGAAGTCTACACCGTTTCGCTCGCCATTCACTGTCAACGTACGGAGCGTTCGCTGGATGAGTGGAAACTAAAAACTCACGCTGCGATTCTGCAGGGCTACCAAAAGCAGGTGCGTGATTACGAAGAAAAACTTGCCGCCCTCCAAATGCAGGCTGCACAGCAGATTCAGGGCCGCAACCCGCTGGAGAACGAGCAGCTCATTCGCAGTGAACTAAAGAAGTGGTCGATTTCAGTCTTCACCGCTCAACACTACGATCTTTTCGGCGCAATCACTCTCAGCACACCCGACGGTTATCCTCAACCCAATCTTCCTGAGGCTGCAGCAGAGGGCAAATACGTTCGCTTCTTCGAGCAGGCGTTAGAGTGGGAGCAGATGATGTACTTCTTCTATCCCTATTATTGGGGTCGTAAACCGAATTGGCTGAAGCGTGCTTTGTTGCAGGATACTGATCCGAGGTTCGCGGAGTTTATCAAAGCCGGCTATGCGCGCATTGTGATTTCGGTGCGTCCGGGGTTTGAACATGCAATCGCGCATTTTCTCGACACTGGTCAAACCTGGGACGGCGGCGATCTGCCCGACATGACTAGTCCGCTCTACCTCAGCATCATCGAGGAGATTCGCGAACGCGATAACGCGCCCGGAAACGAAGTGGCCCAGGGCGATCCGTGGGACGTCCGACTCCCCACAACCCTCATCAAGCTTCGCGACGACAAAAAACTGCCTGCCTGGAAGAAGAATGCACAGGGCGAATGGCTGCCTGAATAGTTAACAGAGGCTGCACCCGAGGTTCTCGCCCTTCGGTGCGCCATCGCCGAAAGGAGTTCAACCATGGCTGGTCCCGTCTACCGAATTCATCCTGCGATCGGAATCACGCGTGTCGGAAATGCTAACCCTGACACGTTCTTCATTGGCCCGGAACTGCCGGGTCGGGGTCCCGTGGGCGATCCGTCTGTTGGCACGATAGTGCCGTCATTCAAAGTCGCCGGCGAACTGAAACCTCAAGCAGCAAGGTTTCGCATTTGGGAATACGTGGAAAAGAACGGCAAGCTGGAGCCCTCGCGAGAGATCACACTGGATGATAAGGACTGCATCCAAATTGTCTGGAGGGTACACGTAGCCAATCGCAAGGCCTCATTCTTTGAGTTCAACTATCTCCAAGGTGAAGAGCCTGTGCCACCACCGCCACCGCGACGAAATGCCAGCGTGACACATCGACGCAAGCTTGAGATCGATCCGCTCGCGCGTCAAATTGGCGGCCGCAATAAAAAGGGCGAGAGATACCAGTTCCTGAAGGGCAAGAGCAGCAATCCTTCCAGCGAACTATGGCCCGACCCAGCACCTTCGCCTGTGATCGAATATCTGGGTGAGCTTCGCACCGACCCAGAAGGTCGTCTCATTGTCATTGGCGGAAAAGGGAAGGCAGGCGGCTTACCAGGTAAGGCACTCGTCGATGCGTTCAACAACGATGGCTGGTTTGACGATGTGTCCGATGGGCCGGTTACGGCGGAGCTCACCATGCGGGTGAAGGGTAAAAACAAGGTCTATAGCCCGAATGACGTTGAGGGCGCTTGGGTTATCTGCGGCCCGCCGGACTTCGCACCCTCCCTCAAGAACCAAGTTACGCTCTACGATGTGCTTTATGACGTGGCGGCCAGGCAGATGACGTTGCCGAAGAAGGAAGTGATCTTCGACACCGTGCTCAAACCACTAGTCGACCTTAACGCCGAACTGCTCCGCGGCCCGAAGCTGTCGAAATACGTGCCTTCTTTTGACGAAGAGATCTTACCGATCATCATGCGGGCCGTGGAGACGCCATTCACCTTCCTGCCGGGTACCGCCGCCGCACCCTCCACTCCCACACATTCAAGCTTCCACCCAACTTTGAACCAGTATGCCATCCTTGGCGATCCCCTCGCGGCGGGCGGTGCAGCGTTACGGAACATGCTCTTTGGCCGACTTCATCCGCCCGGGGTGGCGGGAAGGCCTCCAGTTGTCGGGGGGCTGCGCCCTGATATGCCTTTAATGCATGGCGACGCGTTCGACCAGACAGCCCACATGCGTTTCATGCTCACGCTAACGGACACGCAATACGCGATCATGGAGCGTTGGGCAAACGGCAACTTCGTTAAGACGGCTGGGACATTTCCGCCCGCGCTCCCGGCATGGATGACGACAATCTCGCCGCACGGGCTGGATCGCGCGGCCCTTGAGAATTGCGTGGGCGGCGCCTTTGCGGTGGGCATCGAGGTAAGCTGGCAGATTCGAAACAAGAAGTTGTACAGCGCTCCTTTTCGCATCAACCACAAAGCCAATTCCCAGTATGTGGGCGAGCTCAACCGCATTCAACCAGGGCATTTCACGCGACAGATGGCCCTACCCTGGCACACAGACTTCCTGGGCTGCAGATTGACAAAACAACTAGCATGGTGGCCTGCGCAACGTCCGGACATCGTTTATCTGTCTTCGAAAGATTTCGACGAAAGATACAAACCAGGGAAGTTTCACGACTGGACCCGCGCGACCACCACTTGGGATGCAGGTCGAGCTAAGCCAACCAGAAAAGAGTTTATGGAAAACTACTACAAACTGGGTGTAGTCCGAGAGTTCCCCAATGGCTATCATCTCGAAGATGACCGAAACCCGAGTGTGCCCTGAGCGCCTCCGCCAAACCAATGTTCATGAGGCAGCGAACGTTTGAAGTGGTAATCATAGGTGGCGGACCAGCCGGTGCCATTTGTGCGTTCATGCTCGCTCGCCGTGGCGCGCGAGTATGCTTGGTCAATCGCGCTGGTCACCTATCCGGTTGCACTGAACTCGTATCTGGGCGCGCTCGCCGGCTCATCGAACAGCACTGTCCCAGCTTCTTCGAATGGGCGCCGGGCGTGGAGATCCATGAAACCATCTCGCTGTGGGGGACACCAGAACCCGTCACATGGAACGCGATGTTTAATCCGTGGGGTCCGGGTGTTGCGGTTGAACGCGAACCTTTCGACGAAGGATTGCGCGGGGTGGCGCAACGCGCGGGCGCGTTAGTCTTGCCGGGCGAGATTAGAGATGCAGAACGCCGCTGCGGAATGTGGCACCTGTTGCTTAAGGACGGTGCAGAAGAGTACGTCTTAACTAGCGAATTCCTGGTTCTTGCTACCGGATCGACGGGACGAAAGTTGGTTGGCCGCAAGGCAGGAGGCAGGCCAGCCCAATTTGCGCTCATGGCTCAGATCCGAACGACGGCTCAGGAGCAGTGCCATGCATTATTTCTCGAGCAGGGGAAGGAAGGTTGGTGGTATATGTTGCCCACTCCTGCGGGCGGTTACTTCGCTGGATTTTGTACGGACCACACATTCGTGAACCACTCGAAAGAGCGGTTGCGTAACAAGTTCGTTACTGGGCTGCGAGACAGTCGTCTACTTGCGGACGTTCTGTCCCATACCTTATTTGATTCTAAGGTTACGGCGTGCGGTGCAGGCCCGCGAAGATATCAGGAGGTAACCGGCGAGGGATGGATAGCTATCGGTGACGCGGCCTTTACACCTGATCCGCTTAGCGGGGCAGGCCTCGAGTTTGCAATCGAATCGTCTTTGCTTGCTGTTGGAGTGTTGCTGGAGGGTGCGCAGTCGCAGTCCTCACGGAATTACCAGGATCACATACAAGACTACGCCACTAATCACGAACGGATCCGAGATATGCACTTAGCAAGCGCCGAGATTCACACCTCATAGCAGAATTAGACTGACATACGACTTGTGACGCCGTTGTGACGTGAGTACAGATAGATCGACGCGAGTAGCATTAAGCTCCATATAGAAGTATATAAAATCCCTTGAAAATCGTCTTGGCTGCAACCTCTATTAATGTCAGTTAGTTAAGAAAAAGAGCAGAGCGCCGCGTTCGCAATGCGGAGGTCAGGGGTTCGATCCCCCTCTGCTCCACCAGAAAACTCCAACTATTTCAATGCTTACCGCGCACCCTCGAATCAACCTCTTTTTTTGTTTGTGACGCCGTTGTGACGTCGTCCAAAGAAACCGTAAATTCGAAATCATATAGCTGCACAAATCCTCTAACAAATGTAAGGGACAACAGTGTGTACGAGGCACACCTAAAGCACGTCAAAGCGTTTTTGGGAAATCGTTCCCGCGCCCTTGAGAAGTTCGCGACAATCTTCCGCGTTTAGAACTGAGC
>JBAPXA010000272.1:0-4608 GCA_049283975.1 Pyrinomonadaceae bacterium
AGCGCGCGACCGGGAATATGAAACTCTCGCATTGAGGTTGTAACGACGCCTGGTGAGATTTCGTATGGTTTCGTGGATCGGATCGCTGCGTTTGCCTGGGACGATCCACGAGTTAACACGAACGCTCAGGAAGTAAAACCAATCCAAAGCGGTGTCTCCCGATGTATCGGGATTGCCACCGCACTCCAAAATAATTGAGTCGTGATTGAAATCGCATGAAGCCGGAAACTACTCTCAACCCTCATCCCACTATTAGACAAGGGACACTGCAGGATGCTGTGTTGTTGGCTGAACTCGGCGCGCGGACTTTCTCGGAAACGTTTGCAGGCGATAACACGCCGGAAAACATGGCCGCTTATCTGGCTGCGGCATTCACTCCCACACAGCTCGCCGCTGACTTAGCTGATCCTCGTTGCGTCTTTCTGATTGCCGAGAATGACGGAACAGCTGTGGGGTATGCGATGCTTCGCAATGGAACAGCGCCCGAACAAGTCACCGGCGAGCGGCCAATCGAACTAGTTCGTTTGTATGTTTCGCGGGCAAGTCTGGGCAGCGGCGTCGGCGCAGCTTTGATGCAAGCCTGCATTGAGGTGTCAAGGCAACGAGGTCATGAAACGATCTGGCTTGGTGTTTGGGAACATAACGTTAGGGCCCAGGCCTTCTACCGCAAATGGAATTTCCAAGAGGTGGGAACGCATGTGTTTCAGCTAGGTGAGGATGCGCAAACCGATTTAGTGATGCAACGCAAGATTTTTGAATAAGGCAGAGTGCGCTGGATGTTTTATTCTGTCGTCCGCTTTGCGACACCGCTTCTACTGTGACGAAAAAGTCAAAAGAATCCGCCAGCGAAACTAAACAGGTCGCGCGTGTGCGCCGCTTCTGTCTGGCGTTGCCCGAGACGATGGAAAAGCTCTCGCACGGCGAGCCCACCTTCTTTGTTCGTAAACGCGTGTTTGCCATGTGCTCGATTAATCATCATAACGATGGCCATATCGCAGTAACGGTGCCCGCCGCCATTGGCATTCAGGCCGCGCTGATCGAAGCCGAGCCAAAGAAGTATTACCGGCCGCCTTATGTGGGCGGTGCCGGTTGGGTGGGAATTGAGTTGCCGCGGGTTGGCGATAAGGAATTACAAATGCACCTGCGCGAAGCGTGGAAGTTGATCGCGCCGGAAAAGCTTCATAACCTGCTTTCATGAAAGCCGCTTCCCCACGAAGGTCTTTGCCGTTTCCCTTCATCATCGATGAGCTGGAACCACTGCGCCCCACTGTGAGAAGTGTTTTTGGTTTTACTCACGTCTATCTCGAAGACAAGCTGCTCTTCTCCTTGCGCGATGCAGCCACGCGACCAGGCACGAATGGGATGTGGCTCTACACGACGACCGAACATGCCGACGCCCTGGCTAGAGAGTTCCCTGAATTGCCGCGGCGACAAATTTGGCGTTCGGGTGAGAAGGCCTGGATTGTGCTCGCCTCGCGACTGGCGAGTTTTGAGGAGCATGCTCTTAAGGCATGTGAACTGATTCTCCGAGGGGATCAACGGATTGGAAGATTGTCGCGACGAATGTCCCGAATGATTGAGCCGCGCAGGGACGGGGAGTACCGCGGATAAACGGCACGAGAGAGGAAGCACTCAGTGACGACCGCCACTCGGTACAGTACGGGAGCAGTAGCGACCGCACTCAAATAAACTAACGATCAAGGTCGGAGCCCAGCGGTTGTTCCACGGTTGCGCCAGGGTCTAAATCTAGAGTCTGGCGTCACTAAATGCGGTCGCTACCGCTCCCGTACTGTACCGAGCGGCTGCGAAGGAGATGAATATGCAGTGGTTGTATTTCGCAGCAGCAATTCTTGGCACGATCCTGCCGCTCCGCTTCTTCGTACCCTTCGTTCTTGCCAACGGTTTGGATCTGAGCCTGTTCTTCCAACAGCTCTTTCAGAACAATGTTTCCTCGTTCTTCGGAGCAGATGTGATTGTCTCGTCGCTGGTCTTGTGGCTTTTCGTATTCTCTGAAGGGCGCCGCCGGAGGATGGGCAAACTCTGGATCTATGTGGTCAGCAACCTGGTGGTGGGTGTATCCCTTGCGCTTCCACTCTTTCTCTTCTTCCGGGAAAGAAAGCTTCAGGAAGAAAACCGAACTTAGTACTTTGTTCTTGGTACTTTGCTCGAGTAGCGCAGCCTTAACTCCGCCTCTCAAGTTCCATCAGCGAACAAAGCTCAAAGAACCAAGTTCAAAGCTCGTTTTCTTCTTAAGGATTAGTCTTGGTCGGATCTACCGGTCGCTGCCGCACATAGACCTCTCCGCGCGCAATCATGTCCGCCTTCTCTGCCAACGCTTGCAATACCGAAGCGAGGATTTCCTTGTTCTCCATACGAAAACTAGTAAGGCCAGTGACGTGTGTATCCGGATCGTAAAAATTCAGCGTCAGGTAGCGGACCTTTGTCTTGATGAATTGGGCAGGCAAGGCGTAGATGAGTGGAATCGCGCTGGCGACGGTCGCTGCCGCCGGTCGTCGTTTCTGTGTGTCCGCAAAGGCCGAAGTCACAGCGTTGTAAGGTATGAAAAATAGTTCCTTCTGCGCTTTGTTCTTAAACACGAGTCGACTGTTGGTGTCGTCGAAAGTTAGGGTGCCTTCCATGGTCCTGTTATAGCCAAAGACCCCGCCTTCATATTTCACTTTCACCGTTTGCGGGGCAGGCGCAACTTTCGCTGCAGTGGCCTTGGTAGGCGTGTTATCGATAGCCCGCGGTCTCTGTGCTTTCGCCTCGAACGACACGATTCCGAGCGTGAGTAAGATAAGAACTAGGGCCTTCATAAGTACCTCCGAGGATTTGCTTACCGGGTGCCGGCGTCAGGTGCCGGGCGTCGGATTTATTTAGCGAATGGGCGCACCCGTTCAATCGATTCTTTGAAGTCGCCATCGCCGGGTGCAAGGTTCGCGCCTTTCTGATAGGCGTCCAACGCCTTGCCATATTGCTTTGAGACTTCATAGGCGTAGCCCAGCTCACGGTAGACGTTAACATCATTAGGCGTTTTGGTCGCAGCAGTCTCAAGCGCGGCAATGGCCTTGGGAAAATTCTTCGTGCGCGACTGAGCCACACCCAACAAATAATAGGTAACGCCCGGCGCGTCGCTTCCCTGGGCCGCGCGCTCGAGAGCTGCGGCAGCGCGGGCATATTGCTGCGCACCGATCAAGGCCTGGCCAAACAGCGTCACCGCTTCGGCGTCGGTGCGAACTTTGATCAGTCCCTCGCCCGCGCGCACGGCATTCAAATAATCGGCGTCCGCTTTCGTGGTGTCGGTCGCCGCCGCCGCGCGCCGCAGATATACCGAGGTCAACAACGTCCAGGCGGAAGCCATGCGGGCGTCATTCACAGTGGCGCGATTGAGTGCGACGATCGCTCCATCCAAATCGTTCCGGCCAAGGGCGATTTGCGCTAGATAGAAAAGCGAAAGCGTGTCACGGGGATTGAGTTTGAGAACCCCGTTGAAGGTGCGCTCAGCAGCCTCCACTTTGCCTGTCTTGTATTCGGCGAGTCCACGATAGTAGAGCATCGCCGCATCAGGTTTCGCTCCCGCACGCGAAGTTGCATTCACCAGCAGCGGCAAAGCCGGCTCAAACTTTTCGGAAAGAACATACGCCTGAGCGAGCGCGTCAACGGTGTTCGGGTCTTCTTGTTTCGCAGCTCGCTGTAACGCTACTGCCTTCTCCAGATCACTGGCGGCTTCTGTGTACTGCTTTAGATTTAACTCGGCAAAGCCGGCGATCTTCCACGCCTCTGCATCATTCGGAAAATTAGCGGCGACCGCCTTGGCTTCTTTTGCGGCTGCTGCAAATTGTTTTTGCTGGAGCAACTGATAAGCGTTTGCCGTGTCTCCGGATGCGATCGGATTGGCAACCGGTTTCACGGGCTGCACCGTGATTAAAGGGGCATTGGGATCAGTGCGCGCCGTGGTCGTGGTACGCGGTTCAGGGCGCAAGAGCGGTTCTTCGGCAGGCTTGGGGGACGGCTTCACGCGGCGCGGCCTGCTGGATTGGGCGGCAGCCACCCCGCCAAGTGTAAACACAAGAGCAATAAAGGAAATCAGTCGAAGCAGATGTTGATTGATCATAGGACTTATTCCGGGGAGGATTGTTGTGGCGAATACAGTTGCTGGAACAACAGCCTTCGGATGCCAACAGCGGCTTGATCGTTCGCCTACTGGCAATTTAGCTCAACTCTAGTCAGGGTTCAAACCAAGCAAGTTCGTCACCTGTCCTCGTCGGGTAGCGACGATTGAATCGGGCGCCAGTTTCAGGCGTCGCTACGCGACGATCTCATTGCGCTTCCCCGGCCTTAAAAGGCCGGGCTAAATTCACGCCGACGCTACGCGTCGAAAGCACTGATTTAAGGCCTTTCTGAGTTTGTCGATATTGGCCAACTACCTCGCTGATTTTAGACGGCTTCAAGCCTCAAAGCGGCGAAGAATCGAATCTTCTATCGGGTAGGAGGCGGGGTCACCCCCGCCGTCCTCCCACACCACCGTACGTACGGTTCCGTATACGGCGGTTCATGAAGCAAGCGGGAAACGTCGGCGTTGTTCCAGCAGTGACAAAAGACCACACC
>JBAPXA010000273.1:0-3547 GCA_049283975.1 Pyrinomonadaceae bacterium
TGCTGCCGCAGTTCTCGCCAGCATAGTTGCCGAGAATCGCTTCACGCTTTACGAGTATTTCATCACCGACAAGCTCGGACACAAGCAGGACTATGAAGCTGCGCGGAGCGTGCTACAGCAGCTCGCGGCCTTCATACGCGAGTTGCTGGACCGTGTTGATTTGCGAACTACTTCCGTTATACTCACGAGCGACCACGGGAACATTGAAGATCTATCATCGCGCAACCATACCTTGAACGATGTTCCTACCATCGTCTGGGGTGCGAACAGCGAAGGCATCGCTGGTCGGATCAAGGATCTCGCAGACATCACACCTGCCATCGTCGAGAGTTTGACGAAGAAAGCGGCCATACATCCATGACTTCAGCCTCCCCCGCTGATTTCCTGACTCCATCCGCCAGTCATCATCCGGAGAAGAACAACCCGCGCGAGATTTTTGGTTGGAAGATTTATGATTGGGCTAACTCCGCTTTCTCAACCACCATTGCCGGCGCACTCTACGGACCATACTTGACGGAAATTACCCAGAAGACGGTGGGCGAGAACGGAGTAGTCTTGAGCCTTGGCACGATGGGCGCGATCACGGCTAAATCGTTCTTCCCTAAATGTGTTTCCGTCGCTGTATTCCTGCAAATCTTTGTGTTGCCCATCCTCGGCTCGGTGGCCGACTACTCGAATCTCAAAAAGAAGTTGATGGCAGTTTTTTGCTACATCGGTGTGACAGCGACCTGTCTGATGTTCTTTGTCACCGGCAATCTTTACTGGCTAGGAGGACTGCTTTTCATCGTCGCTAACCTCTCATTCGGCGCGGCCGTGGTTTTGTATAACGGCTTTCTCAATGAGATCACCACCGAAGATCAGCGTGACAAAGTTTCCAGCCGCGGTTTTGCTTACGGGTATCTCGGTGGCGGATTTTTGCTGGCGCTAAATTTTTTGCTGGTTCTCAATGCGGGCAGACTGGGTCTTGATACTGCCCTGGCGGTGCGAATTTCGCTGCTCTCGGCGGGGGTTTGGTGGGGTGGTTTTGCGCTGATCACATTTGCGCGCTTGAAATCTCGCGTTGCAGAGAAAACCCTCCCGCCCAACAAGAGTTATCTAACAGTAGGGTTCAGCGAGCTGGGCCGAACGTTTCGGGAGCTGGCGCGACTTCGATCAACGTTACGTTACCTAATCGGCTACCTGTTCTTTAACGACGGCATCCAGACAGTCATCAGCATGGCGTCTGTATTTCTTTCGCAGGAACTCTTCGTCGCCAAGGGAATCCCCACTGACCAGTCGTTTCTGCTGGGCATCTTCCTGCTGGTGCAGTTTGTGGCAATTTTCGGCGCGCTGATTTTTGAGAAGTTGGCCTACGTAATCGGCACCAAACGCGCGGTGCTTGTTTCTCTGATCATCTGGTCGGGTGTGGTGGTTTACGGCTACGGTTTTCTCCAAACCACCCGCGATGCCTGGGTAATGGCAGCGATAATTGGAATCGTAATGGGGGGTTCGCAAGCGCTTTCGCGGTCCCTCTTCTCGCGCATGATACCCGAGGGTCGTGAGGCATCATTCTTTGGTCTCTATGAAGTCTCAGAGCGTGGCACTTCGTGGCTGGGCCCGCTGATCTTCGGAATCGTAGTGGCGATGACTAACTCTTACCGTCATGCACTGCTTTCTCTAATTGGTCTGTTTGTGATCGGCACGGTAATTCTTTATCTAACCAACACCGACCGAGCAATTCATGAAGCAGGTAATTTGTTGCCGGAAGAGGCGGCGAAGCGATGAGAGCTGCCATATTTAACGAGCAGAATGAATGCAGTCCGCGAGAGCGGACTAATTCGTTAACCCGCCAGCTTCCTTGCCTTCCCTGATGCCGAATTTTCCAGACACTCGCGGGAGCAATACTCCGACAACTTTGAACCGGGACCGATTGCTCGATCGGCCGGTATCCAGGTACCACACGCAACACAGCGCACTAGCTTATTTTCAGTTTTGACTGAGCCGCTACGCGGGCTGGATGAATCGGGGGTATCGCGGGTGCTGCGCAGTAGTCCTAAAACCTTCTGCACGATCGCGATGTAAGGCTGCAGACGCGAATAGATGAAGATGAACAATAAGGCGAGCGCGGCGCCAATGGCGAAGTATTTTAGAATGGCCTTTACACTCCCGGACTGGACGACTTAGCGGTCGTCATCAGCTTTGCTGCCGGTGGTGGCGTATTCCGTGTCGACGGCGCGCCGTCGCGGCATCGGATCTGAAGAGCGTCGCCTTGGTGTCGTTTCTTTGTTACGCCGATCGATGCTACCCGCAGGCAAGCCTCGACCGTGAACGGCCTCTTCGAGGATTCTGGTGATCTCCTGCGAGAGGGTTCGATGTTCGGCGGCCGCGCGTCGTCGTAGAGACTCTTTCAGATGATTGGGGACGTATGCTCCGATAAAGACTCCCTTGCGATTTGCCATGCTAACGGCTCCTTCAGAAGATAGTGGATCGTGAAGTTCGGATGAGTACAAGAAATTAATGTAGCCATGCACGAGACGGGTCTGTAAGCCGAATTCTGTGCTCCACTCTCAGTTCTCAAATCTGAGCTCTCAAATCTGACATCTGACATCCGAGATCTGAGAACTAAGAGCGGAGTAGCGATCATTCATCTAGTCCAGTTGTTGCCAACTGGATCGAGCGACCTACCCGGAGGTCGTAGTCCCGAAAGATCGGAACTTTGGGCGGGCAGCCCTGGTTGACGCCTCCCTATTTGGTCTTGCACTGCGAGGAGTTTGCCTGGCCGCACGCGTCACCACGTACGCCGGTGCGCTCTTACATTAAGCCCGCGAGGGGCCGCACCATTTCACCCATCACCCTCTGAGATCTCAGCTTGAAATCTCAGATCTCAAAAGGCTGGTCTGTTTTCTGTTGCACTTGTCGTCGTCTGAAAATCCCAGATCTCAAATCTGAAATCTGATTCTCCAATCTGAGATCTGAGATCCTCAAACGCCCCGCCGTTAGCGGGCTCGCTGCCCTTCAGTGTTCGGACTTTCCTCTCCCGCAGCCCAATAAGTGCCGCAGCAGCGACCGCCCGACCTGTCCGTGCATGGCGCTGGCATCATAGCAAATCGTGTTGAACAGATAAACCGCGGGCCTTTAGCGCAAGCGGTCCGCCCGGAAGCTTAATCCTCCCTTTCGCACTACAACCCCTACGAGAAACGGACTCTCACCCGATGAACTTATAGCCGACGCGCAACCCGTGAAGGAGATGGCTGGGAACGGTGGAAATGAGGATCCAGGTCATTAGCCCATGTGAAATCGCGAGGGCAAATAGATTGGGAGCGCGCTGATAAACCGTCGCCCAAACAAGGGAACCAACAAAAGTTGCGATCATCAATCCGGGATTAGGTAAATGAAAAGCGCCAAAGAGAACGGCGACTATCAAGACGCTGACCGGACCAGCGCCCCAGGCAATTTGGGCACGCCGGTTAATGAAGCCCTGCAGTGCGTATTGCTGCACCAGGCCCCAAAGTATTCCCAACAATGGCATTCCCAAAACTGCACCACCACCACGCCAGCGGAAAAAATC
>JBAPXA010000274.1:0-6019 GCA_049283975.1 Pyrinomonadaceae bacterium
ACTCTAATCCGCACTATTTCTGCAAGCCTTGAATACACACTTCAAATCAAATGAGACGTCCACGGAGGGACGCCCCTACAGCGCTACGGTTTCGGCATTTCCTGACCGCTTACTGGCAGGGGATTTCCAAACTTCATTTTCAACAGCTTGGCAACTCCGTCTGCGGTAATCGTGAGAATGTAAAGATTGTCGAACTCGGTTTCGGGAATGATGGGGAGGCTTGGACCTCCAAGTGCCGCAATGATCTCCGGAACCGTATTATTGTGGCCAGCGATGAAAATCGTCTCGCCGGCACTGCGAGCGCGAATTTGAGAGACGAGGTCGGAAGTTTTTTTTGCTTCCACCACAGTGACCGGTACACGTAAGCGGTCAGCTAACGGCTTAACTGTTTGCTGTGTCCGTTTGAATTGCGTTGCGTAAATCGCTGTAATGCCGCTGCTGCCGAACATCCTTGCGATCTCTTTCGCGCGCGCTTCGCCTTGTACACTCAAATCCGGATCTTTATTTTCTGGAGGCACGACCATCTTCTCAGCGTGTCGCACCAGAATGATCGTTTTAGGCTGGGCCGCTTGCTGGGCGGCAAGCGCACTTGAGAGCGGGCTGCCCGCTAAGGGCACGGTCAAGGTAATACATCCAGAGATGAGTAGTAAGAGCGACAGGCTGCGTTGGTTTGTCGTCATAGTTTTTAAGGGTGCTAATTGAAATGAAGTGGCGACCCTAACATATCACCGGCCTCGTCTGATTGGCGATTGCCGATTCCCAATTTCCGATTGCAAGCACATCACGCGGCTTGCCGCACTCGGCACTTTGCATTCGGCATTCGACATTCGGCGATCGGCGATCGGCAATCGGCAATCGCGATAGGTCGGATGCAAACGATTTCCGAAGGTGGTAGTCTATCAAGCACAATCACTATCATTCTTTCGGTGTTCGCGACGCAGCACCACAGCCTATTTGGAGCGTGAGGTAGTCAGTTTGAGTCAGCAGCAAAAACCAGACTTATCTGAGGTAATCGCGGAGAATTTCGGCGCTAATGCGACGTACGTTGAAGGCCTTTTGAGCCGCTTTCGCAGTAATCCAAATCTGGTAGACGAGTCGTGGCGCGCTTATTTTGCAGAACTGCTGGGTGACGGTTACCAGGCGGCCCCGCCCGATAATGAGAATGGCAGCCGGACGACCGCAATCGTCGCTCCCGAAGCAGCTGCCCCAGCGTTATCAACCGCTGCCAAGCCCGCTCCAGCAAAACAACCCGAACCCCAAGCTGGCACTCCGGCAACAACTCCAGGCATTGAAGCCCAACCGATTCGCGGGGCCGCTCTCAAGATCGTGGAAAACATGGAGGCCAGTATCTCGGTCCCCACTGCTACGTCGCAACGGCGCATTCCAGTCAAATTGTTGGATGAGAACCGGCGAGCCATTAATAAATATTTGGAAGAGAACGATCGTGGTAAGACCTCTTACACACACTTGATTGCCTGGGCCATGCTCCGTGCTCTGGATCAGTATCCGCGCATGAACGACGGTTACTCCGCGATCGACGGCGCTGCGACGCGTCTGGTTCGCGAAGGTGTGAATCTGGGAATTGCGATTGACATCGCCAAGAAGGACGGCACACGCAATCTCCTCGTTCCTAATATCAAGGCGGCAAACAAGCTGCGCTTCTCGGAGTTTCTGGAGGCGTACGACGAGATAGTAAAACGCGCTCGTGAAGGAAAACTTCAGATAGCGGATTTTCAGGGCACGACAATCTCACTGACTAACCCGGGCACGATTGGCACGGTAGCCTCGACTCCGAGGTTGATGGCGGGACAGTCGGCAATCATCGCGACGGGAGCCATCGAATATCCCGCGGAGTATCAGGCGATGTCACCTGAAGCGTTGACGCAGTTGGGGATCAGCAAAGCAATCAACATCAGCAGCACCTACGATCATCGCATCATCCAGGGCGCGGAATCGGGCTCGTTTCTCGCGCGCGTCCACGAACTCATCCTGGGAAAACACAGTTTCTACGACGATATCTTTGCCGATCTGGGAATTCCCTACGCCCCTCTACGCTGGAACATCGACCGCAATCCGTTTTTCCTCTCAGCCGATCGCAAACTCGAACAGACGATCAAAGAAGCGCGCGTAATGGAGTTGATTAATGCCTATCGCGTACGCGGTCACTTGATCGCTGATATCGATCCGCTCCACGCGATGCCTTTGTTGTATCACCCAGAACTTGATCTCGAGACTTACGGTCTCACGATCTGGGATCTCGATCGCGAATTTATCACCGGCGGTCTTGCAGGGACCGAGACCGCGCCGCTCCGCGAAATAATTGCCATTCTGCAACGCGCTTACTGTGGCAAGGTGGGAATTGAGTACCGTCATATTCAAAGCAAAGAACAGAAGGTTTGGATTCGCGAACAGATTCGCCAGGAGTTTGTTGAGCCGCAACCAATCGCGCTCGAGATCAAGAAAAAACTCCTATGGAAACTGATTTCCGCGGAACAGTTCGAACGGTTCCTGCATACGAAGTATCTGGGCCAGAAGCGATTCTCCCTTGAAGGCTGCGAGACGATCATTCCGCTTCTCGATCGTCTGATCGAAGATGCCGCTGCGCGTGGCGTCGAAGACATTACGCTGGGTATGGCTCATCGCGGTCGTCTCAATGTGCTCGCTAATGTGCTTGGGCATTTCTGCGAACGAATCTTTGCCTCTTTTGAAGGCTCGGCCCATCCGGCGTTCCCGGCCGATGAAGGCGATGTGAAATACCACCAGGGAGCTGTCGGCGAACGCGAGACAGCCGATGGTCGCAAAGTCAGGCTGACACTCTCGCCCAATCCGAGTCATCTTGAAGCCGTGGATCCGGTTGTTGAAGGCATGGTGCGGGCGAAGCATGATGCGATGCGAGCCCAGGGCGCCTCGCGCGAAGAAGTGATCGATCGCGCCTTGCCAGTGCTGTTACATGGCGATGCGGCTTTTGCCGGCCAGGGCATTGTTATGGAGACATTGAACCTTGCGGACCTGAAGGGCTATCGCACGGGCGGCACGATTCACATCATCATCAATAATCAAATTGGCTTCACCACGTCACCGGAAGCCGGGCGCTCGACAATTTACTCCACTGATGTCGCCCGGATGACGCAGTTGCCTATCTTCCATATCAACGGTGACGATCCTGAAGCTGCCTATCGCACGCTGCGCATTGCTCTCGACTATCGTCAGGAGTTCAACAAAGACGTAGTGCTTGACGTCGTCGGCTTCCGCAAACTAGGCCACAACGAAACCGACGAGCCTAGTTACACGCAGCCTTTAATGTATACGCGCGTGAAAGCGCATCCCGGCGTGCGCACCATTTATTCGCGCAAGTTGATTAAGGAAGGCGTGATCGACGAAGCCGAACTGAAGGGAATGATCGAGGAACGGATCAAGCGCTACGAAGACGCTCTCAACCGGGCGAAACAGGCGGTCGCAGAAAAGGAACCGCCACGAGCAGCCACGCCGCTTGCCGAACTCGACGGCTCCGAAGTGATTGAAACTGGAGTCGCGGCCGAAACAATCAAAGAGATCGCGCAGAAGATCGCCGTCATTCCTCATGATTTCAATATCAATCCCAAGATGGTGGGCCAGCTCGCGCGGCGCGCGAAGATGGGTGAGGGAAGCTTACCGATTGATTGGGCTTTTGCGGAGGCAGTCGCGTTTGGCTCAACGGTGCTTGATGGAACTCGGGTACGGTTAAGTGGACAGGATTCAGGGCGCGGTACTTTTAGCCAGCGGCACGCAGTTTTATACGACACCCAAACCGGCCACAGTTGGACGCCACTCGCTGAATTGCGCTCCACAGTGAGTCCCGAAGCGCAGTTTGAAGTTTTTGATAGTTCGCTTTCGGAGGAAGGCGTACTGGGATTTGAGTACGGCTACTCGGTGATTGCTACGGAAGCCCTGGTAATCTGGGAAGCACAGTTTGGCGACTTTGGTAATGGGGCGCAAACGATCATTGATCAGTACATCGCCGCTTCCGAGGACAAATGGAGACAGACTTCGCGTCTGACACTGCTCTTGCCACATGGTTATGAAGGGCAGGGACCCGAGCACTCAAGCGCCCGACTCGAGCGTTACCTGCAACTCTGTGCCGAGAATAATCTGCAGGTTTGCAATCCCACCACCCCTGCTCAGTATTTCCACCTGCTGCGCCGCCAAACCAGGCCGGGGATGGAAAGACCGCTCGTGGTTATGACTCCGAAGAGTCTGCTGCGTCTTCCCGCTGCAACTTCAACGATTGACGATCTGATCAACGGTGGGTTTCAGCCGTTAATTCGCGACGCCGAGATAAAAGACAATGCTGCCGTCAAACGTGTTGTGTTGTGTAGCGGCAAGCTCTATTACGATCTGATTGAAGCTCGCAAGAAGTCCGGCGAAATGCAGCCCTGCGTCCTCATCAGGTTGGAGCAGTTTTATCCGTTTCCTTTGAAGGCCTTGCAGGAAACACTCGCGCTGTATCCGAATGCGACTCAAATCGTGTGGGCGCAGGAGGAACCGAAGAACATGGGAGGCTGGACTTTCGTCGAGCCCCGTTTAGAGAAGTTGCTGCCGCGATGCGAACGAGCCATCTACATCGGCCGGGCACCATCGGCAAGTCCCGCCACCGGCTCATACGCAATCCATCAGCAGGAACAGGCCAGCCTGGTGCAGCTTGCACTTACACCTTCATCCTCCAATGAAGGAGCAATAGTCTAGAAGCTAATTTCCTTGACAAGTTACGCGCCGCCTTGGGTTCGGCTTTGCCGCCTGATGTGAAGGCGGCGGCTATGCCCCGCCGGCATAGCCAGATTATTGCCGGGCTATGCCCCAGAGTGCGCGCATAGCACCTCGGTTGATTGAGCCAAAGGCCGCACGGAGGGCATAGCCCAAACTCTAAGAGGCACCTCTACGGCAGGGCATAGCCTCCGCCTCACACCCGGCGGCAAAGCCGAAGCCGCACCATTGCCTCTTAGCGCAAAGGAGATAAAGTCACCTTAGCTTTGCAATGCAAAGTACTTGACAGCATTGCCACGTAAGGACTATTCTGCCGCTCGATGACTCCCAATCCTCAAATCTCGCCAGCTCCCAAACAACCAGTAGCGCTGCATGAGCGCGCCATGGATAACCTGCGCTTTATTCGCGAGACCATGGAACGTGCTGGAGCCTTCACCGGCATCTCGGGCTGGGGGCAAGTTGCCATCGGCGTGACCGCCCTCGTTGCCGCACCGCTTTCCGCCCAACAACCCACCTTCAAGGCCTGGCTGATGGTCTGGCTGGCTGAGGCACTCGTATCACTCTTGATTGCCGGCTGGTCAATCGATCGCAAAGCGCGCGCGGCGCAAATGCCCCTCCTGACTGGTCCAGGAAGAAAAGTGGCCTTCAGCCTTTCCCCGCCGCTTTTAGTGGGAGCCCTGCTCACCGTCGTGCTCTATCGCGCCGGATTGACCAATGCGATTCCGGGAGTGTGGCTGCTGCTCTACGGTACGGGGGTGGTTACCGGCGGTATGTTCTCGGTAAGCATCGTGCCGATCATGGGAATGTGCTTTATGGCGCTGGGTGCGTTGGCGCTTTTCATGCCGCCCGCATTCGCGAACTGGTTTTTGGCAGCGGGCTTCGGTGGTTTGCACATGATTTTCGGAGTCGTAATCGCAAGGAGATATGGTGGCTAAATCAGCATTAAAACCAGCGACACGGCGGCCGGCAGCAGCGACTCGTGAAGTACGCAGTGCACGGGCGAGTGCGGCCGCGCCAGCGCTTGATCGCCTGATTCATGAACGTCTGCGACTAGGCATTGTTAGCGCGCTCGCAGCGAACGAGTCGTTGACCTTCAGTGATCTGAAAAGACTGGTGGACTCGACCGACGGCAACCTAAGTGTTCACGCGCGCAAGCTCGAGGATGCCGGTTACATAAGTTGCACCAAGTCGTTCGCCGGAAGAGTTCCCAAGACTGAGTATAAGTTGACTACGGCGGGACGGCGCGCTTTGGAGAACTACCTGAATCACATGGAGACCC
>JBAPXA010000275.1:0-6179 GCA_049283975.1 Pyrinomonadaceae bacterium
GGCACGCTCAGCGTCCCGGCTGAGTTGCTGTACTTCGTTTCCATATGACAATCCTGGCAGGTACGGGCGTTGGGATTGTTTCCGTATTCATTTTGATAACCGCTGTTCAGCCATTCAAGATAGGTCAACTGTTCGAGGTGTGGCTTGCCTGGATCGAGACTGGGATTGTCCATCAACGGTAGATTGATCGTGTGACAGTTACCACACATCCGCGACTTCCTGATGTATGGATCGTGTTTTGGTTTGTTCCCCAGTGCGTTGTTCATCGGATCGGTAACAATTTCTTCGTCAGTAAAGGGACCGAAGATTTGATCGACTGCGCCCACGGTGAAGTTTCCGGTAATATTGTGTTTCAGAAAACTCGTCAGCGGATCGGTTTCATTTCTCGTGAGCTTGTCTTCGACGATCCGGTGACAGGCCATACAACTCACGCCGTCGCGAGCTAATGCCCCATAGACATAAGCCTTGGGCTCATCTGGTTTTGGATCGTCATAAGTGGCGTAAACAAATTCCGACTTGAAATCGCCCCGGTTCAGTCCGCCGTGATCATCGTCGAGGCGCCGCTTGCCCATTACCCCATGACACTTGAAGCAGATGTTGCTGACACCTTTGATTGCAGCCTCCATTTTCAGTTTGTTGTCTTTGAAGAAGTCACGCATGAAGGCGATTTCGCTATCCAGTTGCGCGTAAAAGATCGGATCGCGGCCGGCCAAACCCATGGGCGACCAGCGCCACTCGCCGAAAGGCGAGACGTTCATCGTCGGTATAGTTCCATCCGGTTGCGTGGCACCGGTGTAAATCATCACACCTCCATAAGTGCCACCGCTGTGGCAACCCATGCAGGAGTCGGAAGTGAGAAATTGATTGGGGTTTGGCGACGGCAACGGTGAGGGTGATCCCGACCCAATGTTTTGCGGGAAGATATGATCAAAAGTCTCCCCGGGTATCTTGCGCACGCTTGCTTCGGCCACGGGAGAGATCGAATTGTAGAAAGCGACGAACTTCGGATCCGGAGTCGCTATTGAGACCACGACTGATTTCTGTTTGAGCAGGTCCAACTGCCGCGCCGCATCCAGCGGCGGTGTTGTATGACCAGCTGTTGGTTCCAAAACGTCGCTCGCGGCGGATTCACTGCACGGCGCAGGAGGCGGCGGCGGAGGCGGCGTCGGTGCTGAAGCCCAGGAGAGGTCGATGAAGTAGCTGTCGGGCTCGCCGGGAAAGCCCTTAATGTTCCGGGCATAAGTAAATGTGTGTTCCTTCTCGGCTGAGGAGTGGCAGCGTAGGCAATAGAGTCCAAATCCCGCGTAGGGCACCGCAAAAGGAGGATTGTTGTTATCCATACATTGCGTGTCCCAGAACTCACCCCAGTACCAACCATCTTTCGAACCCTTTGCGTCCTTGATCATGATCGTCCACCCTTTAGCCATAGCCGGTGGTGGCTGAATTTGATAGCGCGCCGCTGGAGGTGGATACTGCTCTTTGACGATCATCGCTCCATCTGGAATTACGTCATCGGCATTTGTTCGCATGAGCCATTTAATGACACTGGGCGAATAGTAAATTTTTACCGTTGGGTGCACGCCATAACTAACTCCATTAACGAATGGCCCCGTGTCTCGGAATGCCTTGTCCTCACACCATGTCAACTTTCTATACCTGCCGCTCACGAGAAAGTCTTTTACCCGCGATTGAAAGTCAGGAAGCCTGTTTGGTGGAAACGAACTGGGCAAAGGTAGTCCGCTCTCCTCACCGTTCGCACAGGGAGATACCTGCACGCTGGCTGGCTGCCTTGTTTCCAGATGCTCCGCACGCATGGCCCTCTGTCCTGCAAGCGGCATTTGCGAACCAATGACGATAAGTGAGATCAAAAACAGGCAGGGGAGAGTTGAGAACTTGCAATGGTTAAGCATCTTGAGGCCCCTATTTTGAAAAGTCTGTCCGGGAAAAGTTTCAACAAAACAAACTACAGCTTGCTTGAGCAGAAATCTCGTGTGGATTGATTAGGCTGAACCCAATGACAGCGAGGAAGCTATCGCTGTGAGTTATTAGAGTCTTCGTCGTAGTTTCTACGTCCTGAACGGGAAGCAGACGCGATTTGAAAGACCCCTGGCCACTTGAATGATGGAACTGTTTGTAATTCGGTATAGCGAGGATGCGAACAATCGGGAAGTAGCTTATATACCTTGCCCGCCACAATTGGAAGAGCAAGGTGATGTCGAGGCAGTCGATTCTTTCACCAGCCGACCCAACGCCAGCACTGGGCCAACAGCTTGCGGACCGGCTGGATCAACCTCAATCGGCGCGGCCACTCGGTACAGTACGGGACGCACTCTTGGTCACTTGGCCTTTCTTGGCGCTTGGGCGTTAGGTCTTCCGCAGCAGTCTGCTTGCATCCAAACTAGTGGCGGCAACCAACTGTCGCGGTTACTCCCGTCGATGACGATAGCCGCACCCGCCCTGCGTCAAGCATGGCGTCGACACTCGTTTCGGCGAAACGCAACACCATCTTCGTTTCCGGAAGCACCTCGACGCGACCGAGCTTGCCCAGGCTAACCACAGCGCTCGATCCTTTTGCAGTCTGAATCGTTCCACCCGAGGCAAACACGTCGCCGGTCGTGGCGGGTTGTCCATTAACGAGCACCTTACCGACGATCGTCAGGTGTCCGACAGGCTGCTCCTGAGCATCCCCGGCGTACGCGAGGCTCGAGCTGAGCAAAAGCAAGGTAGCGGCAAGTCCCAAAGCCTTTCGGCCAAAAGTCGCGGTTGGCATTGTTTTTCCTCCGAAAGTTATGCAGGTAATACAAACGATTAGTTTGTCTGCGCAAGCCAACGCTTGCGCTACCGAGCGAACCGGATTCCAAAGTCAGGCGGGAGCAACGCGAGGAGTAAGTTTTCTATCCTATCCCCAGACATCGGCAATTTCCAATTGCCAATTTTCGATTGATGATTTGCGATTGGCGCCAAACAAAAGACAATTCGGTGCGAAAATGGCAAAAAGCCCTGAAAAATAAGCTTTACTTATTTCGCGAACGGGCCGCATAATACGTGGCCCTCGCCCGCCCCAGAGCGGCGAGCGCTATCAGCGGCGGATGTCGCCCTTGACCCGCTGTTCCGGGAGAAATGCAAATGAGATCGATTTGGAAAGGTCATATCAGGTTTCTGCTGGTTGCTATTCCAGTTCGTATTTACAACGCCATTGAAACGTCGGAGAAAATTCAGTTTAACCAACTCCATCGCGACGATTACGGCCCGATCGGTTACGACAAGCGCTGCAAGAAGTGCAACCAGGTGGTAACCAATGATCAGATCACCAAAGGTTACCAGTATGAGCCGGAGCGATATGCGATTATCGAACCTGAAGATGTCGCCAAGGTGAAAATCAAGACGACCAAAGCGGTCGATATCATTGGCTTCGTCGACGCCCAGGAAATTCCGACTACATTTTACGATTCGCCTTATTACGCCGGCCCCGACGGCCCGGTCGCGGAAAAACCCTACGCCCTGCTTCGGGAAGTAATGAAACAAACCGGAAAGATCGGAGTCGGGAAAGTAATCTTGCGCGACCGCGAGGATCTTGTCGCACTCTTTCCGCACGAGAAGGGCCTCGTGCTGCAAAAGCTGCATTACCCCCACGAGCTACGAAATATGGAAGATGTTCCCGAGCTCGAGAGCGACAAGAAACCTGACAAGAACGAGCTGAAATTAGCCACCAGCCTCGTTGAACAAATGGTGACCTCGCTTGCCGAGATCGACACTACCGACAATTATCATGAAGCACTCAAGAAACTGATTGACTCGAAGATCAAGGGCAAGAAGACGGTTGAGTTTGAGCCGGTTGAAGAAATTCCGCGTCTTGATATTATGAGCGCGCTCAAGAAGAGCTTGCAGCAGTCGAACCGCAAGCCGATGGTCAAGGCACCGAGCGTCGCGAAGAAGAAACCCCAAATCACCCTGGTCAAGAGTGAAGCTAAACCAAAGGCCGTTAAGCGACGAAAGGCTTCTTAGTTTTTTAGTAGCCGATGAAAGAAAACAGCCCTAAGGTTCTCACCTTTCCTGCACCTGTCCCGGCCAAGGCGGACTACCAGCGCGTCAAGGCGCACTACACAGTCCGCGAAATCAAACAACTTTTCGGTTTGAGCGAGCGAACGATTCGCCGCTGGACCGAGCAGGGCATCATTCAGGCGACGCCGACTCCTGACGTTAAGGACTTCACCTACGATTTTCACGCCCTGACGCAATTCCGTCGCGTACGTGAATTGCGCGCCCAGGGACAAAGTATTCGCCAGATCGAAGCGGAGCTTCAGGGGCAGTTGAATTTGTTTCGCGGTGAAGTGGGCCGACTGGCGCGGCTCTTAACGCCTTTCGAGGAAGCTTTATTACTTCACGAGCAAGGCGACTCCAAAGCCGCGGACTGTTATCTGGAAGCGATTAACGAAGGGGACAATGTCGCTGAGGCTTACTGTAATTTGGCGATCATCAATCTGGAGCAGCAGAATCTCGCGAAAGCCCTCGACAACTTCACGCTCTCACTTAAGAGCGATCCGCGTCACGTGGAAGCCCATTACAATTTAGGGAACCTTTATTACGACGCTGGCGATTTAGGTCTGGCCCGACTGCACTACGAAGCGGCCACCCAAATCGAGCCGGGCTTTTCTCTCGTTTACTTCAATCTCGCCCTCGTCTATCACAAGCTGGGCGACAGTCAGACAGCCTCAGCCACGCTCGAGAAGTACATGCAACTCGAGCCCGATGATGAAGAGACTGATGCTTTGAAACAGTTGTTGCGAGCAATGAAGGAACCGCGGCGGAATGGTCTGTGATCTTTTGACTTTGGCCTTTGGTCTTTGGTTTTTGGTTTTTGGTTTTTTAACTTTGAACTGTGAGTTTGGTTTCAGAAGCTGAATCAAACTGCGTGAGACATCAAAGACCAAAGTCCAAAGATCCAAGACCATTTTTCCGCAACTCGTCAATTGTGAATCGCAAGCAAATTGAAACCCATCTCCTGTACCGTGTCTCTCCTCAGAACACTGTGCAGAACAGTTAGTAACCTCTTACGATTCACAACTCACGATTCGCGAGTATGGCGGTGAGCAGGAGAAGCCAGCCTGGCGGCCTGTTCATCACTGCTCACCTGCTAGTGCAGGATCGCGAGAAAGGTGAACGATCCCGTTGACGTAGGTGATCTACTCAAAAGCGCAATAACATCTCAATTCCAATTGAAAACCAAGTCGCCCCGGGGAATGCCGACAGGCAATTGCCGATTGCCAATTGGCCCTTAGCGAAAGAAGCCAATCGAAAATTGGCAATCGGCAATCAGCGTTTGGCATTCGGCAATTTAGCACTAATCGTTTACACTCTCGCGGCAGGTCCTCTCTCCCCAAATAATAACGATTCAAGGAGGGCTCCCCCTTTGTCACAACGCAAGTGCCGAATCCTGTGTGTCGACGATCACAAAGACACGTCAGACATGCTTTCCCTGCTCCTTTCTCAAGAGGACTACGATGTTGTTTGCGCGCTGAGCGCGAAAGAGGCTCTTAGTCTTGCTGCAAGTAAGGAGTTTGATCTTTACGTGTTAGATAAGCGCCTTCCGGATGGTGACGGTCTCGCGCTTTGTGCGAAGCTCATGGAAATCACTCCCAACGTGCCTTGCATGTTTTATTCGGGTGATGCGTACGAAATTCACCGGCACCAGGCTATCGAGGCAGGCGCCGCCGCTTATGTCGCCAAACCGGACATCGAAGGCTTGATCGAGAATGTTCGCAAGCTGCTTGCTGAGAGAGAGTGCGCTGCTGAGGTGTAGCGCGTCTCGAATGATGAATGCTGATTGCTGAATGCTGAATTTCAGGCAGGCCCTCATTGCGTAGCGGCTCTGCTTCATTCTGCGACCTCAATTCATCATTCGGCGATCAGCATTCCGCATTGGGGTGGCTTGACAGATCAAGTAGTGCGCGTTAATTTCCCTTCACTTGCGGGCCGTTAGCTCAGTTGGTAGAGCAGCTGACTCTTAATCAGCGGGTCGGAGGTTCGAGCCCTCCACGGCTCACCATTATTTTCAATGACTTGCGGCAGGTTAAAGAACCTGCCGTTTTTCGTTTGTGACAAACCTGACGGGAAAACGTCGTCGATGCCAGTTGACGATCTTAAGGACCGCCTGGTTCGGCTGCCAAAGATCCTATCGT
>JBAPXA010000276.1:0-8478 GCA_049283975.1 Pyrinomonadaceae bacterium
ACGTTAGACAAGGACTGGAAATCCAAAACGCCGTCGTCGCTTCGCTCTGCCGGCGGTCTCCAAATAAGAATCAAGTCGATCCTTCTGCAAGCTCTAATGCTTCAGACGCAAGCAAAGCGACCAAACCATCCAGGTTGCGGAATCTTTCATCCTGCGTCTGGCCTTTCACATAACGGAAGTAGATCTGCTGAATAACTACCGCAATCTTAAACCGCGCGAAGACTTCGTAGAAGACGATGCGCGAAAGATCGCGTCCGGTTTTCCCCTGATAACGCGTAATGATTTCCTCGCGCGTAAACCAGCCGGGTCCATTCGTGACCGCTGTCAACGAGCGATTCTGTTCATTCTCTTCCGCCCCGCGCATCGTCCAATAAGTGAGCAAGAGCCCGAGGTCGATCAGCGGGTCGCCCACGGTAGTCATTTCCCAATCGAGTACCGCAATCACGCTCGTTGGATCCGCCGCCGCCAGCATCAGGTTGTCGAGTTTGAAGTCGTTGTGAACAATCGTCGCGGCCTCCTTGCCTGACTCGGGTGGCAACTGTCGCTCGAGCCACCCGATGACCTTTTCCATTTGATCCAATTCACCAGTTTTTGAGCGTTGCCACCGCTCGGCCCAACCGCGCACCTGGCGACGCACCAGACCTTCTGGTTTGCCGATACTCACGATGCCGGTGGCATAGATATCCACCGCGTGGAGAGCGGCAAGGGTGTCCACCACGGTTTCGCTTAGCCGCTCGCGAGCCTTCAGATCCTCGCTGAGCGATGATGGTAAAGACTGGTGCACAATAAGACCTTGCCTCCGTTCCATTAGATAGAACGGCGCCCCGATTACTGCTGAGTCTTCGCAAAGCAGGAGCGGCTGCGGGGCGAGCGGAAAATGAGGATGGATTACCCGAAGCAAATTGTACTCGCGCGGCATGTCGTGGGCAGTGGGCGCCACCGGACCGATCGGCGGTCGCCGCAAAACGAATTCTTTCTCGCGGTAACGCACGAGGTAGGTGAGGTTTGAATGCCCACCGGGAAATTGTTCCAGTTCGAGGGCTGCTGAGGAATCAAAGTCCAAAGACGAAATGTGTCGCCGGAGGTATTTATCCAGCACCGCCAGGTTCAATTCTTCACCGGTTCGCTGGGCCATACTATCTTTAAGCGAAGTCATCGCAGTTGTCAGTGGAAGGTTTGCAGGCGCAGTGGGCCGTGCACAATTGAAGCGGAACTGTAGTAATGCTCAGTCTGGAAGGCGGGCTTGCCCCCGCCAAGACTTGAAGGCCATGCAAGGGGCGGGGGTAAACCACCCTTCCGGACTGAGCATATTGCGACCTGCCAGTTACTACTGCCCACAGCAATTCTGACCATTGACCTGCCTCAAGTTTGAAACGGCTTCAAAATTCGCTGGGCTACTGCTTGCCGGTGCACTTCGTCAGGACCGTCATAAATTCTTGCGGCGCGGGCATCGCGATAAAACATCTCAAGGGGTGTGTCTTTCGAGTAACCAAGCGCGCCGTGAACCTGAATGGCCCGGTCGATCACATCGTGCAGCACCCGCGCGGCGAAAAACTTGATCACTGAAATCTCCGTGCGCGCGTCCTCCTCGCGATCGAGTTTCCATGCGGCTTTCAGTGTTAATAATCGTGCAGCTTCGATCTCCGCAGCGGAATCGGCAATCCAATTTTGCACAGTCTGTTTGTTCGCCAGTGGTTCACCAAACGACTTCCGCTCGAGAGCATAGCTACACATCATTTCAAAACTGCGTTGGGCCGCACCGATCCAGCGCATGCAATGCTGGATTCGGCCCGGACCGAGGCGGGCCTGTGCGAGCTTGAAACCCTTTCCACGTTCGCCCAGCAGATTGCTGAGCGGCACGCGACAATTTTCAAAGCGAATCTCGCAATGCCCGCCGACTCCTCCGGAGCCCATCACGGGAACTGCGCGAAGGATATCGAACCCCGGAGTGTCAGTTGGCACCAGGATCATGCTCGCGCGGGCGTGTGGTTCCGCGTCAGGATCAGTAACGGCCATCACAATAGCGAAGGCAGAACCAATGGCGCCGCTGATAAACCACTTGTGGCCATTGATAACCCATTCGTTCCCTTGCTGGACTGCGGTCGTGCGCAAACCGGTTGGATCGGATCCGGCTACCTCCGGTTCAGTCATAGCAAAGCAGGAGCGAATTTCGCCTGCAGCGAGCGGACGTAGATATTCCTCTTTCTGTTGTGCCGTAGCGGAAATGATCAGCAACTCGGCGTTGCCCGCATCTGGAGCCGCGGAACCAAACAGTCTGGGAGCAAAGACCGCCCTGCCGATGATCTCGTTAAGCAAAGCCTGGCCAATGAAGCCAATGCCCATGCCTCCCCACTCGCGCGGGAGATTCGGACCCCAGAGCCCCTGCGCCTTCACTTCGCGTTGCAGCTCCTGTTCAAGCTCGGCGGGCAGTCCCTCATCCTCAACGAATTTGCTTTCGTTCGGATAGACGTATTGTTTCATGAATGCAGCCACACTCTGGCGGTGCGATTCCAATTCCGGCGGAATGCTGAAATCAATCATGATTGGTCCTTAAAAGGGATGGGTTAAGAAGGAAGGGATTGTAACAGGAGTCAGGGCGGAAAAGTCATTTTCCATTTGCATTTTCCATTTCTCATTTTTCATGGGAGAACCGTTCTTTGGTTCAAGGCGCTCAGCCTTACTATCCGCTCCCACGTCTCGGCAGCGAACGAAGTTCAAAGAACAAAGTTCGAAGTTCGTTTTCTGTTTGGCCGTGCGCTAACATGCACTCTCACAATTCAGAACTCGCTTTACTAGACAGGAGGATTCTTATGAAGGCATTGGGCGTCCTGCTTCTCTTGGCTTCACTCGCAGCCTTTGGATTTGGCCAGCAGCGGTCGCGGGAGTTTCCTGGCGAAGGCCGCATCATCGACCTTTCCTACGCCTTCGATTCGGAAACTGTGTATTGGCCCACGGCCCAGCCTTTTCGTCTGGAGAAAGACTTTGAAGGCGAAACAGAACAGGGTTACTACTATTCTGCCTATCGCTACAGCGCCGCAGAACACGGCGGCACGCACATCGACGCGCCCGTCCATTTCGCGCGCGGCCGCTACAGTACAGATAAAATACCTCTTGAACAGTTGATAGGTCCCGCCGTCGTCATAGACGTTACCAGGCAATGCGAACGTGATCGAGACTACCGCATCACCATCGAAGACTTCTTACTTTGGGAACGACGTCAGGGTCGGCTTCCCAGCGGCACGATCGTTTTGCTGCGCACAGGTTTTGGTAAACATTATCCGGATCGGAAGCGATACCTTGGTACCGACGAGCGTGGACCGTCCGCTGTTCCCAAGTTGCACTTTCCCGGACTGCATCCTGACGCGGCTCGCTGGCTGGTAACAAACCGCTCCATCAAAGCTATTGGTCTGGATACAGCGAGCATCGACTTTGGCCAATCGACGAAGTTTGAAAGCCATCGGATTCTCTTCGACAAGAACATCCCGGCTTTTGAAAACGTCGCCAATCTCGACAAACTTCCCTTGCGCGGCTTTGCCGTGATCGCTTTACCAATGAAGATTAGGGGCGGCAGCGGCGGACCATTACGCATAATAGCCGTGCTCAGATCGTAGAACCCTTCCTAGAATGATCGACTGGTTTCCCATCCGCCTTTCATTCGCAGTAGCCAGCGCGGCAACACTTATTGCCCTCGTTGCGGGCTCTGCGATCGCCTGGCTGTTGGCCCGCAAACGGTTTCCCGGGCGCGATTTGCTGGACGCATTGATCACGCTCCCACTCGTGCTGCCGCCAACTGTGCTCGGCTATTACTTACTGGTGCTGCTGGGAACGCGATCCCCTTTAGGTGGGTTTCTCTACAACAATTTTGGCATCAGGTTAACGTTCACGGTCACAGCGGCGATTATCGCCGCGACAATTCACGCCCTCCCGCTGGTAACAAAGAGTCTGCGCGCGGCTTTTGAGGGAGTGAACATTGAGTTGGAGTCTGCAGCGCGCACTTTAGGTCTAAGCAACCGCTTGATTTTCTTTCGCGTGACTCTGCCCCTGGCGTCACGCGGCGTGTTGGCGGCAACTGCCCTGGCATTCGCGCGGGCACTTGGTGACTTTGGCGTGACGATCATGATCGCCGGGAACATTCCCGGCAAGACGCAAACAGCTTCAGTGGCGATTTACGATGCGGCGCAGGCGGGACGAGATAATGAGGCCTTCATGCTCGCGGTAATTGTCTCTCTGATCGCGATGGTGATGCTTTACTTAATCAACCATTTTGGTCAAAAAACCCGAACTTAAAAACCTGGAACCTTGAACTTGGAACTTGGAACTTTGTACTTTGAACCTTGGAACTTTGAATATTCTTAGTCCGCGAAGCGGACTAAGATCCAAGAGTTCAGTGTTATAGAAGTCCCACCCTGACCGTTGCGTACCCTGGAAACACTCCCTTGAGATTCGTAGTTCCGAGATGTCTCTGCGCAACCTCTGCGAACACGTCGCGAAAGTCTGTTGTCAACGCCAGATCGCGGCCTTCATACAGTTGGTCACTCTTTAGACCCGGCCACTCGCCGTGCACTTTACCGCCGCGCACGCTGTTCCCAATCATCAACATCGCATTCGCATGGCCGTGATCGGTTCCGCGATTGCCGTTCTCGCGCACCGTGCGTCCGAACTCTGACATTGTCAGGATCACCACATCGTCCATACGCTTCCCCAGATCTGTAGCCAGGGCCGCAATGCCGCTGCTGAAATCCTGCAAACGCAGCGCCAGCTGACCGCGCGCGTTGCCCTGGTTAACGTGCGTGTCCCAGCCGCCAATATCCGTGAAGGCTACTTCCAGACCAACTTGCGCTTTCAGCAACTGCCCGATTTGAAAGAGTGAATTTCCCAAGGCGGTGCGTGGATATACGGCCCCGTTTTCCGGTCGATACTGGCCGGGATTGACTTGCTTCAAGTAGTTAACGGCTTCGAACGTTTCCTTACCAGTGCCGCCGAGCACATCATTCACAGTCTGATCGTAGATCGCTTCAAAGCCACCTTGCACGTTTGCGGAAGAACGTCCGGCTCGAATCGTAAAGTCGTTGAGATTCGAAATCGCCAACGTCGGCGCACGTCCTTGAAGAATACGCGGCATGGTCTGCGTCATTGAGACTGCACGAAACAGTGAACGTGGTGAATCAGTCTTGCTTTGTAGATAACGATTGAGCCAGCCATCGGGTGTGCCCTTGCGACCGGGAGTCGCCGACTCCATGTAATCCTGCGCGTCGAAATGTGAACGCGTGTTGTCCGGCGAACCAGAGGCATGCACGATCGCGAGCTGCTTTCGCTCCCAGAACGGTCTGAGGGAAGACATTGCCGGGTGCAAACCAAAGAAGCCGTCCAGATCAATTGCGGCTTCCGTATTTCCGGCTTGTGGTTTAGGGATAGCAATGGACGGGCGCAGGTCGTAATAGCTGCGTTCGCCGTAGGGCACGATCATGTTAAGACCGTCGACTGCACCGCGTTGAAAAATCGCGATCAGTGTCTTGCGGCGTCCACCCGTCAAGCGCTCGCGCGTTTGCGCGAGCAACGCGCGTTGTAAAAAGGAAGGGGCGGAGAGTGAAACCCCAATGCTCGCGAGGGCGATGCTTCCCGATTTGATGAAAAAGCGTCTGTTCATGCTCGTTACCTTTTGTTTCGAGTTCCGAGTTTCGAGTTTCGAGTTCCGAGTCACATGCTAATAACTCGAAACTTTGAATTCGGAACCCGAAACTTTTCACTGTCTCTGAAACTCTGGCGAACCCAGAATCAATCCCACGATCTTCGTGACTGGATCAGTAATATTCGCTTCCAGGCGGCCTACCTGCCGCCCACGGCCTCGGGCCTCAGGCGCTGCTGGCATCTCCGAACGCTCGGGTGTCAGCTCGCGAGGCATCGCGCTTGATTCGTCGTCAACGCCACCAGCTTCCGCAGCAGCTACCCGCGTCATCTCTCGACGTGGTGGTGCCGGCGTGATTGCTACCTCCTGATCGAGTTGCGCCAAAAGCAGCTCCCGGGTCTTAGGCGAAACGTTACCGCCAACAATGATGTCCAAAAATCGATCCATCACTTTCACTTTGTCGAAGTCAGCCCCGGCTGCGGTATTTCCGGCAAAGCGTTTTAGATCCACACGCGTCCCTGGGATGCGATTGCTAGCTAGAGCCAAACCAAAATTCAGCCGTTCGAGCAACCCGCCGGTGTTAACCCAGCTCTCAGCGCTGTCTGAATATCCGTTTGGCGTTTGGAAGCCGTAGAGCGGTTCGCCCATTCGCGCAATCCACTGATGCAGTTGCGGTCCTCCGGTGGTTTCCGCCCCCAGCGTGCGCAGCGAACTGATTGCCAGCTCAAATGGTCGTTTTACTTTGGCGCGATAAGCCGCCGCAGAATTGAACTCAGGCGAAAAGAAAATCGTGCGCAAGGTTTCGCGAATGTCGCCATCGCTCTTCGTGAATGTAGCCGCAACGCGATTAACCAGTTCGGGCGCTGGTGTATCACTGACGAAATAGCGCGCCAGCTTTGTTGCTATGAATTTTGCCGTGGCCGGATGCCGCGCAAGAATGTCGAGAACCATCAGGCCATCCTTCATTCCGCCCCCGGCGGAAATCTTTTGACCCAACACAGTCTTCTCGCCATCGTCATGCGCGCGCTCGTTGAAGAAAAACCTGCCGGCATTTTCGCGCAACATCTCGGCGCGCCGCTCATTCCGCATCGCACCTGCCGCTCCGGCGCCGCGCGGCGCCAGGATCGTCCAGCCCGTAAAGCATCTCGCTACTTCCTGAACATCTTTCTGGGTGTAGCCGCCGTCGACACCGAGCGTGTGTAGTTCCATCAACTCCCGCGCATAGTTTTCATTGATGCCGCGACGTGGACGTCGTGCATTTGCCGGTGGTTGCGGCAACTCGGAACCGCGTGCTTGCGGATCCCGGTTCGTGGGGCGTTCATCGCGGCCGAGCCCGCGGCGATTGCCGCCCCCTACGCCAAACAAGCGACGCAGTGTTGTGCCGTCATGATTGCGCCGCTGTGCCAATTGCGCATCCGGACTCACACTCTGAAAGTTATCAAGATAGAAAAGCATCGCCGGACTCTGAGCCGTGGCCAGCAAAAGGTCGTGAAACTTTCCCAGCGTATGCGGACGGATTGTGTCCCGATCATAAGAAACCAAGAGCCAGCGATCGGCACCCTTGCCGGAAAATACGTTGAAGTGATTAGACCAAAAATCTACCAGCACCTCTTGCAGTTGTCGCTCGCTGTAAGTTGCTCGCAGAATTCGGGAGGCTTGCAACTCGACCATGATGCGCTGGGGCGGCAGGAGCCCACGCTCGGCATAGTAGTCACGAATTGCGCGGCGATTTTCTTCGTTGCGGCCGGCGGCGTTGGGATTGCCATTCGGCTGCTCGGGTCTGGGCATCGCCGCCGGGGCGTTCGCTTCTTTGTGAGGAGTTTCGGTGAGCTGAGTGTCCCTCCTGTTGGCGGCATCGTTTGGCAATTCACCACGACGTTGTAACTGTCGCAGAATCTGACCAGGCTGGGGATACTTCTCATAGAGCTGCGCCGTCGTCATCGTCAGTGTGGAAAGGTCCTCCACCTTTCCCTCAGCAACTTGATCCGAGATTTGCGATGGGTTGAGTTGTTGTTCGATGTACTTCTGAATTCCCAGAGCGCGCACACGCTCGACATCTCCAGGACGCGCGCCAAATCCGAGCCGGTTCAAGACTTGAGTGATGCGCTGCTCTTCGGTGAGGCGCTGGCTTGGTGCGCCCTTTTGCTCACGGCCCGCAAGCGCGACCGTTGTAAGGGTAGTGACACTCACGGATGCGAGGGTGATCAGCGTTACTAAACTACGGAATATTTGACTGCTCGGCTTGGAAATTCTCATTTATGCACCTTTTTGTATTGTTACTTTGGAGAATCTGTCCCGCAGCAATTAGACGCGCTTGAAGCCGCGGCGGTTGGAGAAATGCCGCCTATGTACTGGAGAATTGACCGCTTGAAGGTTGCCGGAGGCTGGGTGGGAACGGGCTTGCCGCGCTAGACGGCTTTGCCGCCGGATGTGAGGCGTGGCTTTGCCGCGCCGTAGCGCTAAGCTTTTTCATTGGGGCTACGCCCCTCGTTAGGGCTCCGCCCTCATTTTGGTCGCGCTCGCCAATAGATCAGATCCTTATCCATCTGCAACGGCTCGTTCTCCATCGGACATCCTTGCCAGATCCGAGCACTTGACCAGCGATAGTCTATCGCTCGGTTGACCAGGTTGGCCCGCACAGGATTCTGATGAATGTACGTCAGTTCTCCATAAACATTCCTTCGCTAAAAATGGGAAGGACGTTCTTCTCTCTTTGCCACAGTGAGGTATTTGTAATTACGGTCTCGTTCTCGATGCTGCAGCTTTGCCAAAGAGCTCGAATGATTGTTCTCTCTTACGTAATCAATCAAGCGGCGCGCTGTTAGTCCCTTCAATACTCGGAGAACCTCAGA
>JBAPXA010000277.1:0-4784 GCA_049283975.1 Pyrinomonadaceae bacterium
CGATCGGGCCGCATGCGTAGTGCGTTCTTGACAAGGTCACGTTGGGACACTTCGCCTTTGCCTTCGATATTCGCGGGACGCGTTTCGAGGCGGACCACGTGAGGCTGCTGCATTTGCAACTCGGCAGAGTCTTCAATTGTAACGATGCGCTCGTCCTCGGGAATGTAAGCGGAAAGTGCGTTCAGAAGGGTTGTCTTTCCAGCGCCGGTGCCGCCGGAGATCAAAACGTTCAATCGAGCGTGCACACACATCTCAAACATCTGGGCCATATCAGGCGTGAGCGCCTGGTTTTCGATCAACCTGTGCATCCTCAGCGGCTCTGCTCCGAAGCGGCGAATTGACAGAACCGGGCCGTCAAGTGAGAGCGGCGGGATGATGGCATTCACGCGCGAACCGTCTTTCAAACGAGCATCAACCATTGGCGAGGATTCGTCGATGCGACGTCCAACAGTCGAAACGATGCGCTCGATAACACGCATGAGATGCTCGTTGTCCTTAAACTCAATGTTGGTTCGCTCCAGTTTGCCGCCGCGCTCTATGTAAATGTTGTAAGGCGAATTAACGAGAATATCCGAGATGGTTGTGTCGGCGAGCAATTGTTCGAGCGGACCGAGACCGAAGAGTTCATGTCGAACTTCGTGAATCAAGCGCTCCCGTTCAACCGTGGAAAGAGGCGTATCTTCCTGGGCCAGCAGACTTGCCGCGAGGCGCGCCACCTCTTCATGTACTTGCTCAGGCTCCAACATTCCCAGCTTGGTCAAATCCATCCGGTTGATAAGCATCCGGTGGAGCCGCGACTTCATATCCTGGAAGCCCTGCTGATTGCTGGATAGATCTTCGGTCAGCGGGGAGGTAATGCCATTATCTCTGATTAATCGTTCACGTAGTGCCATAAGAATCTTCCTATCTGACCCAAGGTTCGAGACTTAACTAATGCTTGCCTTGTCGAGAGCTGCGTTTAAGCCAAAGTCCTCCATTGCAGCCGGCTGACGACGAAAAATGGAATTGAAGGAACGTTTGGTCTCGGCCACGGGCGCACTTTGATCCACCTTTACATCAAAAAGCTTGGCTGAGACCTGTCGCAGGTCCGCTGCCACCTTCGAAGTTGGGGAGGAATCAACGAGCGGTTGGCCGAGATTGATGGAATTAACGGCAGCGCGATAATCGCTCTGAATGAAACCCACGACTCGCTCGCCCAGGAAATCCTCGACCTGTTTCTGATCCAAATCGATATTCTTGCTCCAGCGGTTCACGACCAAACGGATCTTCTTGCGTGGATAACCGAGGCGGTCGAATATTTCCAGCGCGCGTCGCGTGCTGCGGATGGCATGAATCTCGAGGGTGAGGACGACGAGAATCTGATCGGCATGGTCGAGGGCGGAAATCGTGACGGCATCAAAGCTGTGCGGTGTATCAATAATCACCGTGTCAAACCGATGCCGCAACGATTCCATGATTTCGTAAATATGTCTCGGTTCAATATCCTCCGCGCTCTCTGCTTTAATCGGAGCCGCTAACAGCGAAACATTCTTTGAATGCTGAGTTAGGTAGCTCGTCAGCAGGGCATCATCGAGCCGCTCGCGATTCTCAACGACGTCTGCGAGAGAAAACTTCGGACGTAGACCGAGGAGCAACTCCAGATCTCCCGATTGCAGGTTGAGATCAACCAGTACCGTCGGATTGGGCTGCAACATCGCGAGATTGGTGGCAATCAAAGAGCAGCCACAACCACCTTTGCTGGAGAAGACGGCGATGGCTCGGCCTCGTTTCTTAGGGTCGTCATCTGCATGTTCAACGGCAAAGTCAGCCGTGCGGTCGATTATGGTATTCAACTCTTCTTCCAAAATCGGAAGGCGCAGAAAATCACGCGCGCCCGCGCGCATGCTGCGCAGGATCAAATCCGGAGATGATTCGCGGGAGGCGCAAATAACTGCTGTCGTCGCACACTCAGCTGCGAGGCGCTGGACGAGTTTCACTCCTGGTTCACCCAGGTGAGCGAGGTTAATAATGACTGCCGACGGTTGGAGTCGAACGGTTTCTGTGAAAAGCTGTTCAGCGTCGTCGGTGTTCATCAGCAGACTTGCTCCTGCATGACCGCTGAGGGCACGGCCCATCTCTTTCAAATCTGCCGGGTCCTTGCACAGAACCATAAATGTAAGGTTTCGTTTCATTGCCTATAGATTCCCCTTGTTTACGTGGATGTCTTACCTAATTCGCTAAGGTATTTATGGAATCGGATCCGGCTCATAACCTGCGCTCTCACTCGTCAGACTCGTGCTGTATGCCGGCATATTCAACGTTCGGGATAAAAACGGAACGCTCAGATCAAACGTATAGTTCTGGATGGTCACGGTGGCTGTCCCCAGGTTTGTACCCCATGGATTAGGAGAATTTGGATCACCGTCCAGATCTGCGCCCGTGTATGTCACGGTCACATTTGCCGTAGTCAAACCATTGATCAGCGGCGGCCCCGTTGGGGCGCAGGCATTATTTGGATCAATGTGGCTCTCGCCGTAAACCACTACACTCGCTACGCAAGGATCATCCTCATTGTGGAGGACAGCGTAACGCGCTCCTCGCCGGGCGGCATCCGTGAGCGCATTGTGTGTATAGAGTAAACGACCAAATTCGATGATTCCGAAGATCAGCATGAAGAAAACTCCGGCCGCCATAGCCATCTCGACCACCGTCGATCCTCGCTCACCCTTTAGACCCTTGGTCATCGCTCTCGAACTCCTTAATCGAAGATCAGTTGTCCAGCATGAAATACATCGTGGTGCTGGGACGGATAGGGACCGCCAAGCTGAAAGCGGGCGTATGGAGCAGCGCCCCCAGATCAAAGACCGGCTGATAGATGTAAGGGGAAGCACACCCGTCCGCGGTTTCGGGAATACGCACTGTCACAGTCGTTGGGACCGGGGCCCCCACAGACTCGATACAAACGTTACCAGTCGTCAATCCAGGAAGCAGTTCATCTCCGCCCGCGCACGTTAACTTCCCGCAGACAGCGAGGTTGCGCGCCTTTGCTTTCTCGGCATCATTGAAAGGGTGATTAGAGAGGTAGCGAGCCGACGAGCGGGTCGACTTAGCCAACGTTGTATAGGCCTGAAAATAACGTCCAAATTCGGAGACGCCCGCCAGCATAATGGCAAGAAACGGAACCATGATGGCCATTTCAGCCAGAGTGCTGCCCTCATCGCCAAAGACAAAGCGCCGCAGGTTAGCAAGAGCGTGGGATAGCCTTTTCATAGCGTACTCACTAACGATAAAGGACAGGGGTGACTACGTTCGTAATGGTTTCATCGTTGGGATCGAAGCCGACGATGCTGGAGATCTCATCGGTGAACTCAACTCTAATGTCGCCGTCATTGCCCAGGCCAACCTGAGTCATCATGAAAAACGCCTTAAGGCCCCCAATATTCACACTGTCCCGTCCGTTTTGAAATTCGCTGAGTGGGACGACTGGAATAATTAAGACGCGACGCTTTTCCACGCCATCGTGGCCCTGGCGTGGTCCTTCGACTTCGGGCAGTCCCTGCTTATACTGATCCCACGAGATACCAGGCCAGGTTTCGTTGTTGCCGGTTCCCGAGGATTCGCCTTGGTAAATGTTTGTGTCGGGTGGGTAGTCAGAGCTGTAGGTAGTACCACCGGTATAAAGGTCGAAGCGAACATTTAGACCCTGCCTCACAGCGCCGGCGTCGACGCCGGGTTGTGTGGGAACTTCGATTTCGTCTCCGACATTCTGAAGCCCACACTGGCAGTTGTTGTATCTAGCCAGGGCTTCTCTGACTTGGGCCGCACCGCTTCCCGCACATGAAAGAATCTGATAGTTCCCACCGGAAGGTCCTCCAGCTGGTTCCGCTCGAATGGTGTATTGACAGCGATTGCAAAACTCTCTCTTAGGATTACAGGTACCGCCACCCGGGAGGGGTTGCGGGTCATTCGGACCGCGGCCATCTTCGATTGGACAAGTTCCCCAACGCTCCGGGGGCATGTCCGCGTTCGGGTCATAGACTGCCGAGAGCGGAGCGATGCAGACAGCAACATTTCCGGGCACAGAAAGTCCCGAGACTGCCTTGGCGGTCAGATCTCTTGAGACGCCCAGCAGCGGAATCGAAAAGAAGATGTTAACCGGAACCTCTGGCGTAATAACGCGCACGAAACGTATATCATCAGGATTGGCCGCAGCGTCAGCTTCGCTCACTCCGGTTCCGCCATTGTCAAACTCTGATAAATTGACTGCGAAGCGAACGAGCGTTCGTTGCTCCACTGGATCGGGCATCACGGCACTGTATTCACGCCTGTTGAAGTTGTAGCGATTGGAATTCATCACCTCCAGCGCGCGATCGACTGCCGTGGAGATCTTGACGTCGGTGGGTAGAGTCAAGGCAGATGCGCCCGCAAGAGCAGCGGAATCGGCGGTGTTCTGCAACTCAGCTTTGACCATGTAAAGGTGACTAAGGTCAACGCCGAGACCAACCGCGAAGAAAAGGAAGAGAACCGAAAGGACCGTGTAAGCTAGTACGCTTCCGCGTTCGCTTTTTCTGTGGGACGAATAACGTACGCAATTGCATCTCATAACTCACTCCAATATTCGAATCGTGATTCGAATGATAAACGTGGCCGCACCACTTAGGACTTTTTAACGTTTAGACGATTGCTCCCTAACCCCTTGTTTACTGCGAAACGATCCAATCTTTGTCGAGCAACGACCTGGATCATAAGCGGCCACGGGTGGCAGCCAATAACTCCTTGACTACCACCCTTGGAGTTTTACGGCC
>JBAPXA010000278.1:0-6440 GCA_049283975.1 Pyrinomonadaceae bacterium
GCAATAAACCATTTCCCAGCTCCGCGGTTGCGTCGCGGACGCTGAACGTCCACCGCAAGGGAACGAGACGGCTAAAACGTCCATAACTGCGCTCGGAACAGAGATGGGAAGTGATCGGCTGCGACGCCACGCTACGTTTTTTCTCGCCCCAGATTCGCAATTGAGTATTCGTCACCCCAATTTGAATTGAATCGGCAGTTAGCCCGGGGAGTTCCACGCGCACATAGATAGCGTCTTTCGCCTCACAAAGGTCGACTGGTGGTGCCCAAGCTCCGGAAGCTAAAGGGTCTTCCGCCACGGTGGCTTCTTGCAACGCTGCAAACAGACGCCCAACGCGGTCGCGGAGTCGCAACAGTTCGAGGCGTTCAAGACCAGTAATGCGGGACGTTTTAATCATCGGCACCGAATTATGTCTCTCGGTTTCAGGATTTCTTGCTTCCGGACGTGGCCCGCGTGCGTACCAGATGTTTCAGTTCAGTCATGAATTCCGAAACATCTTCGAACTCGAGATAGACGGAAGCAAAGCGAACATAAGCTACTTTATCGAGTTCCTTAAGGCGACGCATTATCATTTCGCCAATCTTACTGGTGGGGCGCTCGCGTTCGGACGACTCCTGCACATACTTCTCGATGGCATTCACGATGGAATCGAGTTTCGAAGACGCCACCGGTCGCTTTTCACAAGCGCGCAGAAGCCCCGCCATCACTTTATTGCGGTCGAAGGTCTCACGCCGTCCGTCTTTCTTCACCACCATGTACGGAATCTCGTCGATTCGCTCATAGGAAGTGAAGCGTCTCTCGCAACGGAGACATTCGCGTCGCCGCCGGATCGCCTCGCCTTCGCGCGACTCGCGCGAGTCAACAACTTTGTCTTCAAGGTAACCGCAGAATGGACACTTCATATGTAGTGAACCTCAGTGGCAGAAATTTTCGAAAACCTTGTTAAGAGTTTTTACTTACCTGCGGCAATGCCTTCGAACGTGCCTTCAAGCGCCACATCATCAGTTTCCGGCGTAATGCTTTCGTCTTCAACCGCATGTTCCACCGCTGCCGGGGACGACAACGAGCGGAGGCGCGCGAAATTGATATCGCCGCGCACAAAATAGAAAAATCCAAACACTACGGAAGGACCGAAGTCGATCACGTGCATCACGATTGAGATCGCGGCCGCGGTCTCCCGCTCCACGCCCAGGAAGATCAATCCCGCTGCAGTAGCGGCGTGGAAAGCTCCTGCCGCGCCACCCGGAGTGGGAACGAGCGAGCCCACCAGCGACCATCCGAGAACAAAGATCGCCTGAGTCACACCGACGTTAAGTCCGAACGCACGCAACACCAAAAGATTGGCGACCACAATTCCGCCCCAGATCAAGGCTGTCCAGGCAATTGTCACTGCGAGTTCACGGGCGTTTGCCAGAACCCGGAGCGCCCGGGCCAGTTGCTCCATTGTGCTCACGATTGCTCGTCTGACTCTAAGCGGAATGAAAGTCCATCTTCTTAGGTGGTGATCTGTCCAACTTACCGCCCCCGCAGATTTCCAGCGGAACCAAACCAAAGCTCCAACACCCGAAAGCACAGCTATGAGCAAAACAACGCCCGCAACGCGTACTCGAAAAAGCTGACTGGCTACGTTACTGGGAGGAACAAACCAAAGCAGGTTAGCGGCAAAGAGAATTACGACTGCCAGCATGTCATATATGCGTTCCACCATGATGGTGACAAACGAAGCGCTGGCGCGAACTCGCGGTTCCTTCAAGGGCAGCATTACCGGTCTGACAACCTCGCCCATCCGTCCAATTAAGAAGACGGCCCCGAATCCGATCGTGGTCGCAGCAAAGAGATGTTTAATGCGCGCGGGACCGAGGGGAGCGAGCAAGGCTCCCCAGCGATAAGCCCGCAACAGGTAAGAAGAGCAAACAATGACGATTGCCACTGCGAGCAGCGACTTATTGGTATGGCTCAGAGCCTCGCGCACCTCTGCCCAGTCGAGCTTTCTGCCAAACCACCACAGAATGCCGATGGCGAGTGCACAAAGAACACCAAACTCCAGGTATTTTCGGGCAGCTGACTTCAAAGGAATCCGGTTCCAGCGAACTAAGGCATCTTTCGGAAACTTGACTTAATCGGAAAGCAAACCACAAGATATTGGGCCGTCGGGAGAGGCTACTACAGTTTCGAAGCGGCGGGCAAGAATGGTCCGAAAGTGCGCCTTTTGTTCGCTTCTCGTAACCAACCTCGTCGTCTGAGTCTAAATGGGGCTGGAACGAGCGCGCTCGGAACTTTCATGCCAAAATCATCGTAACCGCTCTCGACAGGGACGTTCCTCCTTGTCAGCAGTTGAGACCAGGCGCACGTCAGAACCGGAGAAAATATCAGTGGGGGCTGTAAGGGCTTTGGCCGCCAACGAAGGAGCCGAACTTATTCGCAGATGTCGCGCTGGTGACGGCGCGGCCTGGGAAGAAGTTGTTCAGAGTTACTCACGACGGATCTATAACCTCGCTTATCGCTTCACTTCGCGCGCCGATGCGGCTGAAGATTTGACCCAGGAAGTTTTTGTTCGCGTTTACCGATCGCTGGATCAGTATGATCCTAAGCAAGGTGATTTGCAGAACTGGCTGATGCGACTCGCGCGAAACTTGATCATCGACGACTACCGCAAGCGACAACGCACACCTCACGATCATCACGCGGACGATCTTTCCGACCACACCTATCACCTGCGTACCTCGAGCAGTTCGGCTCAGGACGAGATGGAACGGCGCGAGCTGGGAGCTCAGGTGCAAAGCGGCATCGATAAGTTATCACCGGATCTACGCACCTGCGTCATTTTGCGCGACATCGAAGAGTTGAGTTATCAGGAGATTGTCACGCTCTTGCAAATCCCCGAAGGTACTGTTAAGTCGCGAATTAATCGCGGCAGAATCGAGTTGGCAAAGATACTGCGTCGGATGAAAGTAGTGGCAATGAGCCCGGTTTAGAGAAAAGAGAGGGCGGAAGAGAGAAACCAATGCACTGTGAGGACTTTGAGAACCAACTCAGTGATTACCTGGAAACAGAGCTCGATGCTGAAACGCACCGTGCATTTTCGGAGCATGCTTTGCGCTGCCCGGTCTGTCACCAAACGCTGAGCGAGGTCAAAAATACAATGCAGGCTTGCCGGGTCGCCGAGGTGCCCCCGCCAACTCGCGAACTCGAGGCCCTAATCCTGCAAAGCACTATGCCGGAAACAGCGATGACTTGTAGTGAGTTTGAAGAATCATTAACCGACTACCTCGACGGATTTCTTCCAGCGCCTTTCTACCATCGCTGGGAACGTCACGCGGCGTTATGTGATCGCTGCACTGAACTTCCGGGAGAAGTGGTGCGCTCAATTGGCGCTTGTTACACCTACATTTCTGAAGAACAGCCGGTACCGTTTGGGCTTAATCAGCGGATTTTGCAAGCGACCCTCGGAACCCTGACGGCGGCCGAAGTGCGGGCGCCATTGTCGGCCAGATTTGCATCGTGGTTACGACTGTTCCTGGATCCGATCGTTTCGCCGCAACTGGCGACGGTTGCCACTATGTTGCTGCTCGCGGTTTTTGTACTGGCAAATACAGTTTCGGCAGACGGTTCGATTACCGGCGTCTATCAAGCCAGCCTGCGTCTGGCAGAAAAGAGTTACGAGCACGGATTGAAGGAGTTGGTTGGCGGACAATAACGCGCGGTTGGGTAGTGCTGAGTGTGCAGTCATGATGAATTGTACCTATCACCAGAAGACTCCATCAGTGGTTCAGTGCAACCGCTGCGCTCGGGCGCTTTGTCCGGCGTGCGATCACCGGATCCGCGGTTTTCCGTTTTGTCAGGACTGCATAGTTACCGGCGTCGAATTATTGCGCCAGCAGTCGCCCGCTAACTCCGCAGGGGTAGTAAGACGAAAAAGTTCGCCTTTTGTTGCCACGCTTTTGTCCTTTGTTCCTGGTCTGGGTGCGGCCTACAACGGTCAAACATCAAAGGCAATCGTCCATTTCGCCATCTTCGCCAGCTTCTTTCAGATGGCAGTGCTAACTGAAGGCGTGCTCCTGTTTCTGCTGGGAGTAATCGGCTCCTGGTTGTTCGCAGCAGTGGACGCATGTCGCACCGCGCAATTGATTCGCGCCGGCCTTTCCCCGGAAGCCGAAGAGGACGTAATCACGCAGCGGCTATATGGCAATCCATTCGCCTGGGGCGTGACGCTAATCATCATCGGCACGATCTTTTTGTTACACACACTGCTGAGGGTGCAGCTACCTGTGCGGGAGTTGCTACCGGTTGCGCTTGTCGCACTTGGGGCCTACATGGTTTTTGACTACGTCAGACGCCGGCGGAACTCAGATCGCGTTGTGAGGTTCGATTCACGCCGGCCACCACCGTCCGTAGTGACAGGCACTCTCGATACGCAGCGCTATCGAACAGGAGAGACGACGCAGCTTAGCCGTAGGCATATCGAGCCCGTCTCTTTCGAACGAAGGTCTTAGGTAATCTGAATTTCAGGAAGTAAAGAATGTCTGTGCTCTTGGGAATCTTTGCAAAACTAGGCGGAATCGCTGCCCTGCTTCTCCTGGTTGTGGCGTTGCTGGGGAAAATCCTCGCTGCGGCTGGACTGCTACTCGCCGCAGTCAAACTCACTATCGTCGCGATTTTTATCGCTCTCATCGTCCTAATTGGCGTGGCCATTTTTGTCGATCGCTCGCGTCGCCGGCGTGAAGCGAGAGATCTCAGTCATACCTAGTTTGCTTCAGCTGAGAATCGGAAGCCCTCGTTCCGACACCCTGCCTTCCAGAATTACTAAATCCTCCTGATTTGCAACGATTGTCTGCCGTGTGATAGGGTCACGCCTTGATTGCAGCACCGGCCGGATGGTATGTCCTTTCTCAGAGCGAAAGGGTTCAGATCCTCCGCTGCAAAACTTCAAGCAGGTCAGTAGTAACTCGTAAATAACTAATTTAGTGCGCTTCTGCCCTTGCGACAGTTGTGCTTTCCGTTTGTTGCGTAGCCTCGACCTCTGCGCGTTCAATGTGGAGACTGTAGACGATGCCCCGTGACGACCGTTTTTACGCTTTCATAATTGCCCACACATCCCGATCCCGTTCCCAAATCCGTAGATATTGCGTAGGTAAAAAGTGGCTCAAGTTGTTTTCCGTAGCGGCTATTTTGTTGTTTTGCGGCTGCCTTTACGGGTTCTACGGCCTGACCCAGCAAGCTCTACATTTGCGGATAGAGAACGAGAATCGACGATTGCGTACTGAAAATGAACGTCAGCAGCGTGAACTCAACCACCTTAGCAATCGCGTCGAGGCCGTTGAAGGCACATCGCGGAAGCTCGCCGAAAAATCCGGTGTCGTTGCCGTAAACAACTACACTCCTGGAGCTGGCGGTCCGGAAATGCCAGTTGAATCTGACAGCCTGGTCGAGCTTGAGAGCAAAATGAACCGGATCGAGCAGGATCTGCGTGCATATGAAACGGAAATAGGAAGAAATAGCCGCACGCCGTCAATTTGGCCCGTTGCAGGTACGCTCGAGAGCGGGTTTGGTGGCAGGCGCAATCCCTTTGGCGGCAGCTCATATGAATTTCACTCGGGTCAGGACATCGAGGCTGAATGGGGCGCGCCAGTGATCGCCGGAGCGAGTGGCACCGTGACGTTTTCCGGTTGGCAGAATGGGTATGGTCAACTCGTGGTCATCGATCATGGCGGTGGTCTCACCACGCGTTATGGACATCTTTCCGCGATTGCCGCTTCCATCGGTCAGGCAATTCAACGTGGTGAATTTCTGGGGCGGGTAGGCTCCACCGGTCGTTCAACCGGGCCACACTTGCATTACGAAGTTCGCATTAACGATCAGCCGGTTAATCCCCTGCAATACCTCTACCCCAGTTCGCGGTGAGCTTAGGATTTGGAGTTTGAGAGAGGCGCGGCTGTAAACCTAGCAGGGTTTAGGTTTATGCTTTTATTTTCTTGACACCCTCAAGAATTTTCGCTTAGTATGCGCCGTCGTTCCAATGCAGGGTTTTCCTTTCGAGACTTCCCCAGCATTTCGATCTGCCAGCTTTACAGCAATGAGTTTTAGTAGTTTCGCCCCCGCATGTGTATGCATGATGAAATCGCGCTCCACGCGTTTTCACCATGCATTTTTTGTTAATTGTGTGTTTCGCGTAGCGCCCGCAAGGCGTATCCCGGCTCACGGAATTGACGTCCTCGGCGCGGAGTAGCACAGAGCCAGTCCTGTAGTTTCGCAAGAACAAACAGCGCAAGACTTTTACTAATCTCGCCCGTTTTACCGAATCGTTAGGAGGATTCGTTGTTATGTCTAGAATAACCGGCAAGGTCAAGTGGTTTAACAATTCGAAGGGTTATGGCTTCATCGAACAGCCAGGCTCTTCCGACATCTTCGTTCACTACAGCGCCATTCAGGGCGACGGCTTC
>JBAPXA010000279.1:0-7501 GCA_049283975.1 Pyrinomonadaceae bacterium
GATGAGATCTGTCGCACCTGTCCCTCAACCAGAATCTCGCCTTCATCCGCCTTGTAGAAGCCGTAGGCGATACGCATCGCCGTAGACTTGCCCGCGCCATTCTCACCGACGATCGCGTGAATGGTCCCCGGCTTTACCGCCAGATTGACGTGGTCGTTTGCTAGTACGTTCCCAAACTTTTTTGTGATGTTTCGGAGTTCCAACATTGATGGGGATCGACAGCTTGTTTTGGTTTTAGAGTTTCGGGTTCTGAACTTTGTGCTTTGTGCTTGGTACTTTGTTCTTTCCTGCAAGGGCTGCGCTGTTGACCGAGCGAAAGTAGGCGTTTAGTTTTGGTGAGAGCTCATCGGTGATAGGTTTCAGGCTCTCCACTTGTTGTTTGCTCAGCAACTTTCGATTGTAGGAACGCCTGAGCCAATGCTGCGTCTCATATAACGATCCGCGTGCCATCTCTTATGAATCGTTGGTTGTCCTCCAAGGAGCCCCGGCCAGAGCCTTCAGCGATATTCGCACCGATGCTGTCAGCAGCACGAACGATTTGCTTGCCAACCGTGTCCTTGGCTAGATAATTCCAACTCAAAACCACCGACCAGATCCCGTCGGCAAGAGATTCAGCCAATCTGTATACGCGAAGCTTTTCAAAGTTTGTTTTCTCCATCATGCTCCTCGTGAGGAAAGGATCAAGTAAGGAAATTACTACAAAACACAAAGTACAAAGCTCAAAGTACAAAGCTCAAAAGCTTTTTATTTGTTCATAGCATCCGTCACCTTAATCTCTCCGGAGATGATTTTCTTTTTCGCGTCTTCAACCTGCTGAATCGCGTCCGCGGGGATTAGGGGCTTCTTGTTGTCGTCCGTCGCGTTGTTTTCATCCATCGCGTAGCCGACACCGTCCTTATCAAGTCCGTAAACATGAAAACCGGTTTTGAATTGCCCGCTTACCACGTCTTTGATTATGTCGTAGACGGCGTTGTCCACTCGCTTCACCATGCTCGTGAGCACAAAACCAGGTTTGACCATGTTCTGATTGGCGTCTACGCCGATCACAAAATGCGTGGCCCGGCCATTTTTCTTTCCTTGCTGCTCGACGGCATCAAAAGCACCCAGACCCGAGTTTCCGGCGGCTGTAAAAATCACGTCCGCGCCTTTGCTGATTTGGGCGAGTGCAATCTCTTTGCCTTTGCCTGGATTGTTCCAGGCCGCATCCGTGACCCCAACGTAATTTGGGATAACGCGAATATTTGGATTCACCGCTTTAGCGCCCTCTTCGTAACCTTCTTTGAAGCGATGAATCAAACCAATATCCATGCCGCCAAGGAATCCTATGGTCCCTGTCTGTGACGTCCTGGCCGCCATCATTCCCACCAGATAAGAACCCTCGTGTTCCTTAAAAACGAGTGAAGCTACATTGGGAAGATTGCTGACGCCGTCAACGACAGCAAAGCGGATATTGGGATAGTCCTTCGCCACCGATTCAATGATCGGAGTCTGAGCGAAGCCGATACCAATGATCAGATCGTAGTTGCGCTCCGCAAAGGCTCGCATCGCCGGCTCAATTGAAGTGGGATTGCCGGGCTCGATGTCTCGCAAGACGATGTCCAGACGTTGCTTGCCACATGACGTGCCGTCGGGCCAGTTTCCCGTTGCAGCGCACTTCGCGCCCGCCCACGCTGCGGCGTTGAAAGAGCGATCGTCTTTACCGCCGATGTCAAAAACAATGCCGACGCGAATTTTGGAGGTGTCTTCTGAGCCGTAACTCTGATTGGAACAGGCGGAGGCAATGAGGGAGAGCAGGAGCAAACCAGCTAGGAGATAGAGAGAGCAGGTAGCACGCTTCATTCGTTTATCACTTCCTTAATGAGTGTTGGTCGCTGGGAGTGAGATGCCTCGCTAACGATGTAAGCCGCCTGGATTCTGGTAACAGTCTTTCGCGCTTTCGCTTGATCCCGAGCATAGACCGTTCCCAGTAACTCGCCCTTCTCAACCTTCTCGCCGATCTTCTTTTCGGCGAGGAAGCCAACGGTGGGATCGATCTTGTCTTCAATGCGCACGCGGCCACCACCGAGCGCTACGATCGCATGACCGATCTCCGTGGTTTCAATTTCCGTAATGAAGCCTGAGCGCGGGGATTCTACCTTAATCGATTCACTCACCAAAGGAAGAAAGGCCGCAGGATCGTCACAGACGCGCGCCTCGCCACCTTGAGCGGCAACGTTCTGACGAAAACGCTCGAGGGCGTCGCCCGCTTCCAGGACGCGTTGGAGCCGCGCGTGCGCAGCCTCAAGTGAATCGTCAACACGAGTGAGAACCAGCATGTGCGCTGACAGCTCGAGGGAAAGATCGAGCACCGGGCGCGCACCGGGTTCTGCTTCCCCGCGCAACAGCTCAATGCATTCCTTCACTTCGAGTGAGTTGCCCACCGCGCGTCCGAGAGGCTGATTCATGTCAGTTAGCAGTGCGCGCGTTCTGATACCACACGAGTTTCCAGTTTTCACGAGAGCTTTCGCGAGCGCACGTGCGCGCGCTTCGTCTCTCATGAAGGCGCCAGAACCAACCTTGACATCGATTACCATGGCATCGAGACCGGCCGCGCCCTTCTTTGAAATGATCGACGCGACTATCAAGGGAATTGCTTCGACAGTAGCGGTAGCATCGCGCAGCGCGTACATCTTCTTATCGGCGGGCGCCAGCTCGGCGGTTTGCCCGGCCATGGCAAATCCGACGCGTTCAAGCACCTCGCGGAATTCTTTGGTGGAAAGGTTAACGCGGTAGCCGGGAATCGATTCGAGTTTATCGAGGGTGCCGCCGGTATGCCCCAGACCGCGCCCGGAAATCATCGGCACACAAACTCCGCAAGCAGCGACGAGCGGAGCAATGATCAGCGAAGTTTTATCACCAACACCGCCGGTGGAGTGTTTGTCCGCCTTAGGTTTGGCAATGCTGGAAAAATCGAGTGTGATTCCGGAACGCAACATCGCCTCAGTCAGGGCTTGCTGTTCCGCCTCATTCATTCCGTTGAGGTAGATGGCCATCAGCAGCGCGCTAACCTGATAATCGGCAATCTCGTCGTGCGTTATGCCCGCGATGAAGAACTCGATCTCGGCTCCGGAGAGTTGCTGGCCGTCGCGCTTCTTTCGAATGACATCCTGTGGTCGCAAATGTTTTTCCTTAGATGCTTCTGATTCGTTTCGACCTATTCGCTCGCCAGGCCCGTCATTAACACTGCCGCCTGCGCGGTTACTGCTAATCCCTGACCGACAGCGTCGAGTCCTTCGCCGGTCTTGGCTTTGACGCTGACACAGCCGAGCTCGACGCCGAGCGTGGCGGCGATGTTCTCACGAATCGATAGCATGTAGGGTCGCAGCTTGGGTTCCTCGAGTATCACGGTTGCGTCCACATTGACGATCCGCAAGCCGCGTTCATTAGCCAACCACATCACTCGCGATAACAGTTGCAGACTGTCGGCATCCTTCCATTGCTCATCGCGGTCGGGAAAGTGGACGCCGAGATCTCCTTCGCAAATGGCACCCAGAATCGCGTCCGCGAGCGCATGGGCCAGGACGTCAGCATCGGAGTGCCCTTCTGCTCCACGCGCCGAGGCCAGCTGCACCCCGCCGATAATTAGCGGTCGTCCTTCCACCAGACGGTGGGTGTCGTTGCCGATGCCGATGCGGAACATTCAAGTTGGCCTTCGGATTTTGGACTTTGGTCTTTCAGTCTTTGGTTTTAGATGTTTCGGTCCCTGGCCCAACGTCTTAGCCATGGAATCATCTCTTCCGTGTGCTCAGCCTCTGTCGGTGAACATCAAAGACCAAAGGTCTAAGATCAAAAACCGAAATTTACAAGCCACGAATGAGAAGCGCCTCGGCAACTACTAGATCTTCCGGCTGAGTCACCTTGATATTTCTTGAGCTGCCTTCAATCACTGTCACCGGCATGCCCAGCCGCTCGACCAATGAACTCTCATCCGTAAGCGTGGCATCCAGTTCGTCAACCTGCTCGTAGGCTTGTCGCAGGATTTCGTAACGAAAACATTGCGGCGTGAGGGCACGCCGCAAATCATTCCGCGGAACTGTCGCCGTCACTACTCCATCCCGAACTTCCTTCACCGTATCAACGATCGGCGCCGCGAGAATCGCTGCTCCACTAACCTCTGCCGCTTGGACCGTGCGCGTAATCTCCGCGGTTGTCACGAGCGGACGGCTGCCATCGTGAACGGCAACAATATCCTTATCCTGACGCTCAAGTGCTTGAAGTCCGTGTAAAACAGAGCTGGCTCGCGTGACCCCACCGGGCACAACAGCACGCACCTTTCCCAAGTTGTAAGGCCGAGCAAATGCGGAAAAGCCCCTTACGTCTGCGGGCGGTAAAACTACGATGATTTCTTGAATTGCTTCACACGCTTCGAAGGCTTGTATCGTGTGAATGATGATCGGCCTGCCGGCGAGCTCGAGAAACTGCTTGGCTCGCTTGCCGCCCATCCGAGAACCCTGCCCGGCGGCAGCAATGATTGCGACATTCATATGAGGGGCTGATCGATCCTCGATTGCCGATTGCCGATTGCCGATTGCCGATTTGAAGTTGAGTACTTCATTAGCTCAAGCATCACCAGCCGTCGGCGCTCGCTGCGCCCTAATCGATTACGGGTTCGGTGTCGGAAATTCTCACGGGGCCTGGGCCGGTTCGGGAGTCGCGAGTCTGGCGCCGTGCGGAGCCGTTGGTGCGATGCTCTCCATTGCCATTTTCGGCCTCTTCCCACAGGCGCCCAAAGATCATCTTGCCGGCGGTTGTCTGCAACACACTCGTCACCGCTATATCTGCGTTCTTGCCGATCAGTTTGCGCGCATTATCAACAACCACCATCGTGCCGTCGTCAAGGTATGCGACGCCCTGGTTGTACTCTTTTCCTTCCTTGAGAATGAAAACGCGCATCGCCTCACCGGGCAACACCACCGGCTTCAGAGCATTCGCCAACTCATTGATGTTGAGTACGCTAACGCCGCGCAATTGGGAGACTTTGTTCAGATTGAAATCGTTGGTGACAATTACGGCATCAAGTTGCTTACCAAGCTCAATCAACTTCAAATCTACTTCACGCACCGAAGGAAAATCAGTTTCCACAATCTGAATATCAAGAGAGCTGTTGTTCTGTAAGCGATGCAGCATGTCGAGACCGCGACGCCCGCGCTGGCGTTTTGAAGAATCAGGCGAGTCGGCGACTTGCTGCAACTCACGCAGGATGAATTGCGGGATGATTAAGGAGCCGGTGAGAAAACCAGTCTCCGCAACATCAGCGATGCGGCCATCAATAATCACCGAGGTGTCGAGAATTTTCAGATCGCGCCGCGAAGCCTTCTCGGTGAGAATGCCACCCAGGGCCGAAAGTTCGAGATAGTCGCCTTTAGCGGCGCCGACCATCAATCCGACATACGCCATAAAGAATGTGAGTGCCAGGGTGACGAAGGTCTTTACCTCCGGCGCCACCGCCATAGATTCCTGCCGGCTGATTAGAGAACCGATCAGGAACGCTCCGACGATTCCCATGATTGAGCCCACGGCGGCACCAATCAGTGTCTTCAGCGTAGCGCGCCGAATGCGCAATTCGAAGAGGATGATACAGACAGCGATCAGCGCGCCGACGCCAGCGGAAATCCAACGATCCCCGGCGATGGGTCGAAGCACATATCCCGCTACTATCAGAATTGCGGTAAATATAAGCCGTATGATGATTACATCACCATGCATAACGGCCGAATCTTAACACGGCCCTCAAGCGGCAGTCACCAAAAACCTTTTGTAATTGAACGTTTTAGCTTTGTTCCTTCAAGTATTTGACTAAGCCGGGGAGGGTCACCGATCACTCGTGAGCGGATTCCGCAGCTCCAGCAAAAACGTGCAAGTTAGGAAGGGGGCCTGCCCCCCGCTTGTTCACCTTGCCGCAAACTAAGAAGGAAGTTCCGGGAAGAAAAAGCCAGTCGCCCACTCTACCCTTAGAAGAGGCGGGGGCACCTCTTGCTACCCGCAAGGTTTCCTACCCATCGCGAGGATTAGAATTGGGCTTGATAATTCGGCGGAAAGAACGTAATACAAGGACTATCAATTCTGTTACCGTTACGCGTTCCGGTCTGCTTTCATTGAGCGGCCTACTTACCACTTGGAGGACTGAAGACAATGAAGCCCTATCTCAAACTGTGGCAGCGTTCTGCCGCTTTACTAATTCTCGCTGTTTCTGTCGGGGGTGTCGTGGCCGCGAGTGCCCTAGCTCAGACAAGACGTTCCACCCGACCCAGAGTGCGCTATTACACGTTGCCGGCCAATACTGTCCTTCGCGTGCGGCTGAATCAAGCGATGAGTTCTAAAACCGCAAATGTTGGTGATCGATTTTCGGCAACTGTTACGGAGCCGGCCCACAGCAGCGGTGGAACTGTTCTGATTGCCGATGGGAGTAAGGTCTGGGGCCGCGTGACAGCCGTGAAGCGAGCTGGGCGCAGTTCGCCAGGCACCCTTACTGTGGCGTTTACATCCGTGGTACAGCCTAACGGTCGCAGCAACCCGATCAACGCATCGCTTTATGACGACGAGAGCGGTAGCGCCGACAACGAAGGTACGGTAAAGGGCAAGAGCCAAGGCAAGCGCAACGCCGTATTCATTGGTGGGGGCGCTGCGGGTGGTGCGCTAATTGGAGCGATAGCCGGTGGTGGTAAAGGCGCGGCCATCGGCGCTCTGATCGGTGGTGGGCTGGGAATAGGGGCGCGTAAATATGAGAAAGAGAAAGATGCCGACGTGAAATCCGGAACTGAGTTCAGCGTTATTCTTAATCGTAGCGTTTCACTTCCAGCCAGCAGCGTTCGTTAGCGAACCGATTATTTTGGAGACAACGACGATGCCTCAGGCGCCGACGCTCTACCGAATAATCTTGCAAGTGTCGGACCTGGATCAGGCCGAGCAGTTCTATGGAGAGCTGCTGGGTGATAAAGGCCGGCGCATCCCACGGGCCTCGCGACACTACATTGACTGTGGGCCAGTGATCCTGGCCCTCGTCGATGTAACTGCGGGCGGTGAAACGCCTAAGCCGCTGCCGGACAACATCTACTTCGCTGTGGCAAATCTCAACGAAGTCCATACAAGAGCCAAAGCTCTGAAGTGTCTTTCCCACGAAGATGTTCATGGCGACAGTGCTGCGGAAATTGTCGTAAGGCCGTGGGGGGAGCGTTCGTTCTACGTAATCGATCCCTGGGGCAACAAACTCTGCTTTGTCGATGAGACGACACTGTTCACGGGGAAGTAGGGCAGGGAAAGAATCATTTTCCATTTGTCATTAGTTCGTTAATTCGCGCAACATAAGCGCAGAGACACGAAGACGCAGAGTCGCAAAGAAAGTATTCAAATGGCTGCTTTCCTTTGCGTCTCCGCGTCTTCGCGTCTCTGCGTTTGAAGTTTTACCCAGATGAAAAATGACAAATGGAAAATGATTTTGGACCTGCTCCGGACTCCTGACTAA
>JBAPXA010000280.1:0-44053 GCA_049283975.1 Pyrinomonadaceae bacterium
GATATCAGATGTTAGTGGCAGATATAGGGTGTCAAGCGTCAGGGCCGGGGTTGGTTGTCAGGTTTCAGATCTCGGGTGCCGGGTATTGGGTTTCGGCAGAGAGTCTCGGCGGTCTGGATACGGAATCAGTTCTATCTTCTGAAATCCGACCTGCCATCTAACATCTAAACCTGAAGCCCGATACCCGATACCCCGAGCCCCTATTTCCCGCCGAAGCTTCGACGAATCAAGTAAGACATTTTCACGAAGAAGGTGCGGGCATTTCGCCTGAAGCCGGGAGTGACTTGCGACGTGAACGGATGCAAGGTGTCGTAGTTCATGTCGTCGTTGTAGCCGATATAGAAGGAGGTTCCCGGACTCGGAGTCCACCCAGTAAGGAACTGAGCGCGCACTCGCGAATTGAGCGTGTTGTAATCGATAATCGCACGTGCGAAGTATGATTTCGTGAACTGATACGTTCCGCGCCACGTCCAGATGTCCACATCAAACGCAGTCAAACCAGTATCGTGACGCACGAGGCGCTGCTTATTCAGAGCTATTGAAGTACGGAACTCATTTGTCGGCTGGAACGTGATGCTGCCCGTCACCTGCAGCAGGTTTCCTGCGCCTGGATCCTGAGGTGCAAAACATCCCGGATCTCGGTCATCGATGCCGTCATCGTTGGTATCGGTGCAACGGCCTGCCGCCGCCAATTCTCTGGCTCTTATTGCCGGCGGACTGGCCCGTGGGTACTTTGGCAAGTTACCGAAATCCAAATCCAAATGGTTGTGGCGAAAAGTAACTTGACCGTTGAACTGAACCTTCTTGTTGAAGTTCGATCCAAAGTAACCCGAGATGTGATGCTTCATCACTGATCGTTCATTGCTTTCCCCAAAGAACGTACAACGGTTTGTGCCGCCGAACGGGTTGCAAGGCTTCGCTTCACGCGTAGGACCAAACTCGTGATCGAATAACCGCTCGTAGGCCGGCTCGTACCAGACACCGACCCAACTGCTGCGCGGGAGGCTTAGCTGAACCAGGTTCTCGCTTTCCCAAATATACATTCGTCCCTGCCAGTCGTAGTCGATGTGCGAGGCGTTGTGAATGTGATAGGAAATGATCTTCTGCTTCGGTTTGGGATCCGAGTTATAGCGAACTAAAGCGAAGTTGAAGTTCGAATTCTGCCGCTGGAAGAACCCAACGTCAGCGCGATAGTCCTTCGTGAACCCTTCCCCGTAGAGTTCATAGCCCCAGTTGCGCCCCGAAACGTTGTAGTCGAAGGAATACCCGAAGCCATTTCCGGTGCGATAACGATTCTGTTGCACCGGGTCGTTCGCATCGAAGAAGAAATTCCTTGAAGTCGTTCCCAAAGTCTGGAAGGTGAACGTGGTCTGCTTGTCGAGACGGAAGCGACCATCTATGGCAAAGAGCTGATTATGTTTCTCGATAAAGTTGTAGCTGGTGGCCAGGATACCTAACGAGTTTTCTTTACCGACATCGCGCTTGACGCGCAGCACTCCAATATAGGCATTCTTATCCACAAAGCGTTCGTTGTTACAAAAGAAGGTGGGATTGCGTTGCCTTGCTTCTATGCAGGACGCCAACGCCCCCCGTTCGTCGAGACTCAAGTTTCCGGGACCATTGTCGCTGGCAGCAATCAGACCAAATCTAGTGCGGCCAATTTTGCCCGTTGTTTTGACAGCAATATCCGGATCTACAATCGACCTCGTATGAACGGCTGTAATTGGAGTATTGAAGATATCGATGCCTTCCAAAAAGAACGGCCGCTTCTCAGGAAAGAAAATGGGAAACCGTTGATTGGCAGTGACGACCAGCTGGTCCGCTTCAACCTGGGCGAAGTCTGGATTGATCGCGAGATCAAGCGTCATCGCCGGACTGGGAATAAACTTCGCCGTCAATCCTGGATCGAAAGCGATAGGCTGATTAACGATGCGCCCGGGATCGGTCAGAGCTGCAGGAGTCCCCGGAAACACGCCGTAGGTGCGGACGAACCGGCCATCCTGAGAAAGAGTCAAACTTGGGATGAGTTCAATAGTTCGTTCAACCGAGATCCCCTCGAGACCGCCCAGGTGGCCCGCTTGGTTCATGTTGCCATCGATGCTGCGCGAGAAAGGCATCCATGAGTCGAGCTCGCGATTGAAACGTTGAATGCGACGGAAGAAGTGCGCCCCCCAGAGCTTACCCTTGCCTGCTTCATAGCGAAGGGATTTGAACGGAATTGCGATCTCGACGACATAGCCTTCCTGATTAATCGTACCTTTTGATTCGAGTAAGAGATCGATACTGAAGTCCTCGCCACGACCCTCGGTCAGAAGACCATCACCCTGGATGCCCAGCGGGTTGAAGAAGATTTCAAATGCGCGCCGCTTATCGTTAAAAGTATCGAGATAGAATCCGACGTAGTCGTCCTGAAAAATATTGTCGCGCTTGGCTACGGTCGAGCGAATCTTGTCGGGTTCGTCGAAAGCGCGGAAAGCAATGTAAAGAAACCTGGAATCGTAACCGATCAAAACTTCAGTGGGCTTCGATGGTGCAGTATTGTCGCCGGGATCGATTTGGTAGAAGTCTTTCAGCACGGCAGCTCCCTGCCACACGGGATCATTCAGCACGCCGTCAACCGTCGGCGGCTTCTCAAACTTGGGAACAGTCACGGGATTTGCTTTTTCTGGCGGCAGAGTGACTGCGCCTTTGGCGGCGGGCGCGGCCGCGGATGCCGGGGCCTTCGTAGTAGATGTCGAGGTAGTTTCGGTTCCCGGAGGATTTGCCGAGGGGCTGGCCGATACCAGGGCAGGCGAGGGCGCCGGTGATGGCGGCGGCGCTGGAGCAGGCGCACCGCTGGACTGCGCCAGCGTGTTTACCGCGAAGAGCACAATGAGGGCTATGAGCAAAGCAATTCTTTTTATCATGATCTCTCTAAGTGAACGGTTCGCTTGCCGTTAGCCTGGATCATTAGACCCAACACTGACATTCGCGCTTTTCAGAACCGGCTGATTTCGGGGGGTGGTTGGGTCCGGGGAGAGACCCAACATAACTGCGCAAAGTAAATCGGGATTAACCAGGATGCGCGGGCGCCATATTGCTTGCGCCCGCCGCCGCAGCCTGGTCCTGTGAAAACGGAGTTGGATTGTTTCGCACGCGAGAAGTTGCCTTGTCGGGATTGGAATGAGTTTTTCCGTTTAGCGTGGACGCAAGGCTACGCGACCGTCCCCGGTGCTCAGCAAAAAGACGTTTCCGCCGCGTCCCACTTTCCAACGTCGCATTCGTTTTGAAGTGGCAATATCTTCCACCACTACCAGCCCATTGTGGTCGACATCTTCGGCATCAGTCTCGATGGTGAAATCAGAGTTCGCGGGAACTGCAAGTGAAATAGAGCCGTCACCGGTGCGGGCTGCGAGTGCCGTAAATTTCCCGTCCAGCGTAATTGAGCCATCGCCAGTGCGAGCGTCGACGTTGCCATCAAAATCTGAAATCTTGATAGAACCGTCACCGGTATTCACACGAAGCTGTCCACGAGCGCTATTGACTTCAATCGAGCCATCTCCGGTTCGCAAATCGAGATCACCGGAAACGCCATCAAGATTGAGACTACCGTCACCGGATGAAACGTGCAGACTTGCATTGCGCGGCACATAGACCTCAAGGGAGGCGACGCCGTTATCTTCGTACGAGCGCGCCACGACGGAAATAGAGGAGCCCTGCTGTTGCGAGTCAATTCTGATTTGTTTGGCCTCGTCCGGATCGTTCGCTCTCTTGGTCGCGGTGTACATCACTTCTGACTTGTCCCAGCCGCGAATAGTGATCGATCCATCAAAGGTCGAGAGATTCACGCTCGGCGTGCCACTGACGGTAAAAGTCTTCGACTCTTTTTCAGTAAACTCTTTGCTATAGCTTTCTCCGTGACCGACGCCGGCGCCTACGCCCCGGCCTTCACGACCTTCCCGACGCGTCTCGTTGAGGATTTGCTGGCGGGTTTCGCGCTCGACCTCGCGCTGAGCCCGCTCGATTTCACGTTGCGCTTCGCGAATGGCACGTTCGACTTCCCTTTGCACTTCCGCTTGAGTCTCGCGAGACATTCGTTCGGCGCTCGCATGTTCGGCGCGTTCGGCCCGGCGTGCCGCTGCGGCCTCGCGCCGTTCTTCCGCACTCAACCGGTCGTGCTCATCTTCATTGTCATTGCTTTCGCTGTAACCCTTGTTCTTGCCTTTGTCTTTGTCGGGAATCAGTCCGGTCGCTGGACTGAGTGCGCGACCATCCTGGGCATGTTTGATCTTGATGGGACCGTTGACGTTGCCCAACTTGATCGTGGGTCCGCCCTGGCCGATCTGGCCGTAAAGCTCATGGCCAACGTAGTCGCCGTGATGCACCTGGATCCCAAAATCATTGCTGATTGCGCCATGGACCGTTCCGGCGCGCACTGTTGCATTTGCATCCGAAGGAATGATCAACGTGACGGGGCCATTAACTGAATTTAGTGAAACTGGACGAGCACTGTCGAGATCGGCAAAGGTCGCTTCCAAACCGCCATTGACGGTGGAAAGCTTGGCGATGCCGAGCAGGCCACGCGCGATCACCCGGCCATTGACCGACGAAGCTTTTACATCTCCTTCGACACCGTTTATTTCCAACGAGCCGTTGACGAGATCGATCGACTCGAGACGCGCCTTACGCGGAACGGTGATGGAATAGTCAACGATGGCCGGATTGTTTGCGCGACCACGCTCGTCGTCGGTGAAGCGCTGGTCCCAATCGGGATAGTCAGTACGGATCCGAATTGCTTCGGCGCCCGCGTTCACTTCAATTTTTGCTTCGTCGATCCGCTCTTGCTTGTAAGCGCGCTTAACAGCATCAACCTGAACGTCGTTCCGATCCCAAACTGCAATACGAACCTCGCCATTTAGATTCTCGACATTTACTCGGCCCGTCGGGGAAAACGGATAAGTCTGATGAAACTCCTGACGAATCTCTCGCTGATCGGGTACCGCTTGATAGTCTTCACTAAACGACACTTGCGTCAGCGCCTGCGAATCTTGCAGCAAGCCTCGCGAGGCGCTCCCACTCGAGGCGCTCAAGAGCGCCGCGATCATTATTACCGCCGTAATCAAAGTTTTCGTTGACATTCTGCTTCTCACTTTTACTCCAGTTATTATTGTGTTGAGGCGCAAACCGTTGCGCCTCAATTGTCGCCCCTCGCTCGCTCTTATTCGTGCGTTGCCAACTCGTCCTTTTCACTATCGCTCGGGCTATCACTCGTCCGTTTGAACTCGAAAACCCGGCGCGTGGCATCTTCGGCAGTCACGACTCTCTCAGTCTCAGCCTCTTCTACCTGGGCGGCTTTCAACCCCTGGCCGATAAGCTCGCTTAGGGATTTGAACTCACCAACATTGGACCACTTATCCTTGGCCGCTTTCACCGGCAGTTTGCTGATGAGGGCGCGCAACCCTGGTTCACGACGGAGCAGGCTTGCGATCTCAGCATTGTGCTTGCTCGGGAGTGCTTGGGACAGGTACTCCATTCGCTGCGGGGCGCGGGCCACAACATTCCAATTCAAATCACTGTTCGCCGTCTTCGGTAGTTCTCGCTTGCGCAGCGGACAGGAAAGTTTGCTGTGCACTTTCGCTGCGGAATTGCCGTCAAAACTCGCGAGCGCCACCGAACCTCCCGCGGCAATCATGTCAACGCGCGAAGGTTCAATCAACGAGTTCGTTTCCGGTGCCTGAGCTAATTCAATGTCTGGAGTGCCATGGGCCAGAGATTTTGTTGCTGAGTAGACCTTCGCCAAGCCCCCCAAACCACTGGCTGTCGCGGATTGCACGTTGCCCGCAACTTGCTGCAACCGATCTAGATCTTTCATCGCGGTCGAAAACGCCGCGTATGCCAGAAGAAGAATGATCGCAACTTGGTATAGGTTGTTTCTGAAGTTGCTGATTGGTTTCATCTCGTTCATGGCTTTTTCCCTTTGTCTCGGACCGGGAATGCTTGCACTCGAAGTTCGCTTGCATCGCATCCCCGGCCCGTCTGCGTTGCTCTATTACCAGAACACCGAAATGCGGAGCTTTGTGACAAGAATATTCGTGAAATTCGAGTTTATTTGCTCAAAGTAGTCCGTAGTCAGCAGCCAGTAAGAAAAAGGGCCGGACCGATGCAGGAACTCGCCAACACTTACGGCAGGAGGAGGAACACAAAAGGCAGCAGGCAGTGCGAAAGCCCTCTGCCTACTACCTCTTTACTGTCTACTTCCTATTTCCTACTTCCTAATTCTGTTCCAAACGAAGCGTCCCCAGAAACGAGGCCACGGAAATTGTGGCGTCGCCGGTCCCGCAAATGCCGCTCACGCGACGCATGGAAAAGGCGACCTTGATTTCCGGTTTAACCTTCACCTTTATCTTCGGCTGTACATCGACCCCGACTACCGGCGCCACCCTTGGTACCACGGTTACCGGTCCCGACTTGGCAGCCGGAGCAACGGGGGCAACAGGATCAGTAGCGTCAGCGGTCGCTACAGCATTGGTTCCGCTTGTGGCACTGGCCGACGTCTGTGTCAGTCTCAAAGGAAAGTCAGTAATGATCTCGCCATCCTGAGAAATCTTCGCGACTAATTTGAAAGACGAATTGGCAGGCATCGCCAACGTCACATCGCCCGAAAAAGAGTTGAACCAATAACGACCAGCCGGCGCCAAGGGTCCGGTCATGATCAGATTTCCACTGACGGTTTTGGTGTTGATCTGTTTGTGCGTGACCTGGGAGAGCTCGATATCGCCACTCGTGGTCACTACTTCAAACTCGTCGTCTGCTTCGACTGGCCTCAAGTTAAGAGCCTCAACCGAGCCTCCCGCCGAACTTACACTCACTCGTCCAGTCGACTCCTTCAGACAGATGTTTCCACCGACACTACCAACCTCAATCGAACGAGAAATCTTAGCCACTTCAATGTCGCCGTTCTGCGTGCTTGCATAGGCGGAGGCAACGTCGGCGATGCTGATATCGCCATCGCGAGTCTTCACCAGGACGATAGCGCCGCGCGGCACATTCAATTCAATGTCGCTGAATGCCTGACACTTGCCAGCCGGTTTGTCGCCCTCGTCCTTGTTGAAGACCGCAACCTCCAGTTTCTTAATACTGGCGCCGGGGGTGCTCTGCGGCGCGTGCGCTAATTCGATTTGCACGGCATCCGCCGAACGCGCGCGCACTTCGTTTCGGTCCCAGCCATGGACGGTGATGTTCCCCGAGGCGACACAAAGGGAGACGGCTACGGCCGCATCGACGGCGACTGCTCGCTCAACCTTTTGCTCGGCTCCGGCTCCACTGCGGCCCGGACGATTGCCGGTCTCGCCGGCGAAAGCGTTCGCCGCCAAAATCGCTAAGAGGAGACTGCTGAGAATTACTCGAAACTTCATTACTTAAAACCTTGAGCAGTTAGTCCTGCGGTCTATTGAAAGTGCGCGCCTCGGCAACCGTATTAAGCAGGTTCACCTTGTTCTGATAAGCGGCCATCATGAATTCGGCGGCATAGGGATCGTTGGGATTCTTCTTGGCGGCATCGCGAGTCGCCGCGAGGGCGCGATCCACAAGGGCCAGGTTTCGTTGATACTCAGCCTGAAGCGCAGGTCGCATCGGTCGATCGCTCGCGTTAATTGTTGAATCCAGCTTCGCGATTGTCTGCAAATAACTTCGCTCGCCGGGCAACAACTTCACTTTATCTTCAGGCTTGTTAACGGCGTTGCTCGCGACACTTCCCGAAGCAGGTGGCGCCAAATTCGTATTACGCCGCTTAGGAACCGCACTCCTCGAGGGTTGTGCAGCTACAGGAACCGTCGCTAAGGTCTGGTCAGCACGAGGAGCCTGGGTTTGCACATCAACCGCGGCGGGAGTCCCTGTCAGATTTCCTTTGGTGGTAACGCGAGAAGCCTCGTCCGTGGCAGCTACTTGATCTCTCACCGGAGTCGCAGTGCGCCACTGGGTAATTCCCAGGATTGCTGCAAAACCCAGAACCAAAACCAACCCGGCATAACCAAACGCTCTTTGCGGACTAACTGACAGCGGTGCCACCAGCGACTGCAACCAGGCTCTCACAGTGGCGGCAGCCGATTCCCTGGCAGGCACGCCCTGGGTTTGCAAACCAGCAATCGCCGCATCGATGCGACGGCGCAATTGTTCGGTGGGCACTGCTGTTTCGAACTCAGGTGCGAACGCGGCCGCAAGTAACGAAGTCTCCGCCTCTATCTCGAGCGCTGTCACCGCGCAGGTCTGGCAGGCAGCCAGGTGTAACGTGACCGCTTCCAGATGCTGGCCGGAAAGCTCCCCGTCAAAGTAGCTTTGCAGCATTGCTTCGTCCAAACACTCTCTCATCGACTTCCTCCGATTTTTCCGTAAACCCTCGCGAATTCTTTTCGTCCGCGCGCAACCAGGCTGCCTACATTTGTCTCTTTCAAAGACAAGGTCACGGCAATCTCCCTATAAGAGAGTCCTTGCTGTTTTAAGAGGAGGCAGCTGCGCATCGGTTCTTTGATCTTTTCCAGCGCCCGCCGGGCGCCTTCAATCGCCACACGGCGCTCGTAATCTTCCTCAGGCGCGGGTGCAAACCAGTCTTGCATTGTCTCTTTCTGATACTCATTATCTCGCGCCATCGAGCGGCTCTGTCCGCGCAAGGTGTTGCGGGCCACATTCAGCGTTACACGCAAAAGCCACGCCCTCAAAAGATCCTCACCCGGCGTGGCGTCGAGATTGCGGTAGAGCCTGAGAAACACTTCCTGAGTCACATCTTCAGCCAGGGCAGAGTCGCGCACCACCGAGCGCGCAGTACGAAATACAGCGCGGTGATGAAGCGTAAACGCCTCGTCGAAACTGAGGGCGGTCGCCGCAGTCGCCATTTCCTTGGCCATGGGCTCGGTCAAAGCTCTAGCTTGTCCAGTCATTGATCACCGCTCTCAACCATGCAAACACCGCAAACTACGGGTTTATGGCAACTTTCTTAAGTTGGGGGTTGAAGCCGCCACTTTAGGGCGCGTCCGCGCCGTATTGTAGTCTGAAACGATGCCCGCACAAATTCTTTGGTGAGCGGATGCAATAAAACAAGGGGTGACTCTCTCTCAAACGTAAAAAGGGCCCGAAAGTTCTAAAGCCTTGCGTTTCCCGGTTTGACTAGCACTTCGGGAAGGCGTAGAAAGCGCAAGGTCCCAATAATAAGGAGAGAAAACATGAGTGGCGAAGCGACCGCGTCTCATTCGAAGCTGGAAATCGAACAGGAGCTCCGGCAGATGAACGACGACTGGGTCAAGGCTCTCGTGCGCGCCGACCGCGTCACGTTGGATCGGATTATGGCGGATGATTTTTGTTTTGCTTACCCGATGGAAGGTGACGACAAGGCTCAGTTTATCGGCGATGTGGTCTCCGGCGATGTGCGTGTGGAGAGTCTGACTCGCGAGAATGTCAGCGTGCGAATCTGGGGTGATACCGCGGTGCTTACCGGCAAGGACTCGGCAAGCTGGTCATACAAGGGTCGCGACTTCAGCGGACACTACAAGATCGTTCACATCTATTCCCGGCGCAACAATAATTGGCAACTAGTTTCTGTCCAAGCCTGCCCGATCAGTTAATCGCGCCTAGAAATACACCACATAGGAGCTGCGCCAGATTTTTGCCGGTATCGAACCCGGTACCGCCGGCGTGAGGAAAATCGCATAATCGTGGCCTGAGTCAGTGTCAGCGAAAGCCTGATCCTCAGTCAGAGAATCGTCAACCGGTCGCATGCCGACATGGTCCGGGTTGATGATCGCAAGACGCCTCAGGTTGCGGTAAAGATGTTCCAATCCAGATCCGTAAGCTCCAGGTTTATCGCCCAGTATCAAGCGCACCTCAGCCTGCTCATCAATAAAGTGTTTCAAGTGTGATGCAGCTTTGATGACGCCCTGTTCAAACCGTTCGGAGAAATTGTCGGCTTGCGAATCTGCTACCGGACGAGTGTCTAAGACGATGGTAATGCGGCGTTCGTCTTCCGACGTAAACTCACGCACCGTCAAGCGGCGCGACCTCGCCGTCGCCTTCCAGTCGATGTGCCTTAGGTCGTCCTGCGGTTGATAGTCTCGCAAGGCAAACAAGTCGTGGCCCGCGCCGCGTCGCGCGGATGCCATCCGCCCTACGTTCATCGGCAGCAAATGCAACTCATCGCCGATCGGTTCCGGTTTGGGATACACCAGGATATCCACGTTGCGCGCACCAAGCCGGCGCCGCCGCCGCACAAAACCGAAGGGGAAACGAGTGGAGAGTTCAAAGCCATCGATGAAGACGTGGCCGCGCTTACTGAAAACCTGTTCCACACGCTGTTCCGCTGCAGCCCGATGTGGAATGTAAGTAAAGTAAGCGAGCGAACGCTTTTCAAAACGCGGCCGGCGCGACTTGCGCTTGTGCTCGTCGAGCTCGGCAACGGGACCACGGGCTTCGACCAACACCGATAGCGACGGCAACAGTCGCTTGGTGTTTCGTAGCGTCACAATCACCGGCGCGGCTTCTCCGGCAAAGATGTGATCCGGGAAGCGGGCCGAGACCTTCAGATCGCGCAGCGATGTTCTGGCCGCGCCCCAGCCGACAAAAAGCGTGGAGCAGAGCAGCGAAAAAATCAGAAACAGAAGATTGTGCCCGGTGTTCCAGGCAGCGAATCCAACTACGACGACAATCGCCAGGAAGATTGCGCCGCCGGTTGTGATTTCAATGGGCAGGTCGAAGCTTGCTATTTCGAGCCGCGCAGAACGCGCTAAGGGGGGAACGATGAGAACCAGGATCAGCCCGGCGATCACTAATGAAAGGGCGGCGCCAATGGTGGCGAGCGTATTGTCGTTAGTGCGGCGGGCCAGCAACGTGACGGTGGCTGCGGCCAGCCCGGCAAGCACGAGCAACGTGCCCAGAATGGCGTTACGCCAGTAGTTGGGAGAAGTGGCGAGGGGGAGACGCGGGGACGCGGAGAAGCCAACATCTATCTCCCCATCACCCGGTCTCCCTTTCACCGTGTCTCCTACAATGGCACGCTGACCGTCTTCATGATTTCCGTGAGCACCGCTTCCGCCTCTTCACTTCTTCTTAATGCCGAAGCAAAGCGCGAGCTCACCAGAATGCGGTGGGCAAAGACCGGCAGTACGAGTCGCTTGATGTCGTCCGGGATGCAATAGGCTCTCTCTTCAGTCAGTGCGAGGGCCTGGGCGGCGCGGAACAAAGCGAGGCTGCCGCGAGGACTGACGCCCAAATCCAACATCTCCGAGTCGCGCGTTGCAGCCACAATGCTCATCAGATAATCGACCAGGGCATCGTCAACTGAGACTGCCGCCACGCTGTGTTGCAAATCGATCACTTCTGACGCAGTCATCACCGGCACAACATCATCGAGCGGATCGTTTCGTTCACGGTCTCGCAAGATCTGTTTCTCGTCGCGCAGACTTGGATGCCCAATGCGTAGGCGCAACATAAAACGATCAAGCTGTGACTCGGGCAGCGGGTAGGTGCCGTGATGTTCGATGGGGTTTTGCGTCGCCAGCACCATAAACGGTGCCGGCAAGAGATGGGTAACACCTTCGACCGTCACCTGACGTTCAGCCATTGCCTCCAGGAGCGCTGACTGCGTCTTTGGTGTAGTGCGATTGATTTCGTCAGCCAGGACAATGTGAGCGAAGACGGGACCGGGCTTCCATTCAAAGACGCTGGAGTGCTGGTTATAGATCGAGAGACCAATCACGTCTGAAGGCAGCAAATCCGAGGTGAACTGAATCCGTTGGAAGCTGCAATCCAGAGCGCGGGCGAGGGCCTGCGCGAGAGTGGTCTTGCCAACGCCGGGAACGTCCTCCACCAGCAGATGACCGCCGGCAATCAATGTGACTATCGCCAGACGCACGGCTTCCGGCTTACCCTTGATCACCTGTTCGATCGCATTTTGCAGACGCTCGATTCTCTCCACAGCGGTGGATACGACCGCCGGAGAGTGGCCCTCAACTGGTTGCAGACGTCTCATCTAGTGGCTTCCCTAAAGCAGCAACGCAAGCTGGTAGGTTGCGTAATTGTTTCTTTCCGCTACCTGACCAATCGCTGACGGCTCGCAAACTAGCAGTTTGCGCTAAAAAAACTTGATTCATTCTACATGCTAAAGGTGACAGTCGCACCCCAAAAGTTGTCTGGCGCAGGTGCGACACAATATGATTCTGCTCGCCGGCTGTAGTAAACTGGCCGTCGTCGTTACATGGTAGAAGTAATGGGAACCTGGTCCCGGGTATTACGTGTAACGCAGGGCAAGGAGATTTTTATGAGACACAATCTTAAACAACGCCGCGGCGATGAGGGCTTTTCCCTCATCGAGCTGATGATCGTGATCGCTATTATCGGAATCCTGATTGCGGTTGGTATTACCGGCTGGAAAGCTGCGCTGCGTTCGGCAAACGAGGCGGCGGCTATTAAGTCGATGAGGACTGTTGCCGAGCAGCAGATGCTCTACTACAACTCTAAACAACGCACCACCTTTGGTAGCTTCGAAGAGTTGCGCCGCGAAAACCTGCTCGACAATCGCTACGATGGCACGACACCTTTGGTTGAAGGCTACATATTCACTTTGCGAGTGATACCCCGTTCAACCTCGCAACAGGCAGGCTACACTCTCAATGCCGACCCACAAATTAGCGAAGGCGTCAGCGCCACCGGCAAGAACCATTTTTATCTCGATTCAGATACCAACACGATCCACGTGAATGATTCGCAACCTGCGACGGCCAGCGATCCCTCGATCGGAGGCTAGTTTCTTTTAGCTGTAAGATTCCAACAAAAGAGCCGCTCGCTTTGAGCGGCTCTTTTGTGTTTCTGAATTGATGTTGAGCTAATGATCCCAGCGGTCAGCTTCATTGCCTGCGGATTACGCCTCAAGCACCACAAACCAACCTTCATTTATTAGTACAGGGCCATGTTTGTTATTTCTCAACTGCGATTAAGAAATTGCGATAGATTCTCTTGTAGAGGTCGCTACTTAATTCTGGGGCGTGCGTTTTGAGAATGCCATATTGCTCCAATGCAGATGTGCGATCGTTTTGAGCGACGTACACCCAACCAAGGTTATAGCGTGGCAAAGCTAAGGCGGGTTGCAGAAGCAAAACCTTGCGCAGCGTTTTGGCTGCCTCATCATAACGACCCATCCCTGCATAGACGACTCCGAGGTTATTGAGAATCTTGTAATCGTCCGGCGCGAGACTCGCCGCCAATTGCAGGGACTTCAAAGCATTCTTGCGTTGCCTGTTCAGGTAGTAAGACCAACCCAGGTTGCTGTACAAATCCGCACTGCTCCACCCATTACGCAGCGCATCTTCGTAAGCCCTTGTGGCCTCAGCATGCCGACCCAGTTCAGTGTTTGCCACGGCAAGGTAGAAATGGCACTCGCCGCAGTCCGGCTTCAGCTTTAGTGCCTGCCTCAGTGGTTTGAGGGCGTCACCAGGACGGCTCCAGTTAAGGTACGCGGCCCCCAAATTTTTATGAAACTCTGAACGGCGGGGCTCGCGGCGTAAGACCTCGCGAAAGGTTGCGACGGCCTCTTCATACCGTCGCGCCTTTGCGAGGAGCACGGCCTGCTCATGCAGCTCCAAAAGGTCAACCTGTCCCTCGCTCAGCCTTTGCGCAGTTTGACCAAACGTCCGCGGCACGACTGCCACTAGAGATATCAGAAGTAGAATACAGGTGAGTCGCATTATTTATCTCCGTTTGCTTAAGTCTGACGTCTTCACGACCTGACGAGGCAAGCATGTTTCCAACGCCGGTTAATGCGAGTTGAGGTGTTCCTTGCGCTGCCCAGATCACTGCTCTAGAATGACGGGCCTGACGGCTACGGAACCCTGCACGCTTCGCACGCGTCTCAACTCGCACCAGACTCAATATTTCAGCGACACCTGAAATGTCTTTAGAAAGTTCTAAGATTTTTATTGGAAAGTTTTAAGGGAGAGATCCTTAGGGAACTGCCGTGAATCAGCAGGAGCATCACTTCTTCGAGTTCGGGCCTTTCCGCCTGGACGCAAAGGAAGGCGTCTTAAGCCGTCACGGTGAACCCGTACACCTCACGCCGAAAGCGTTGAAGCTGCTGCTCGTGCTCGTCCAACATAACAACCATATCGTCGACAAGGACGAGCTGATGCAACAGATCTGGCCCGACACCGTTGTGGAGGAGGCAAACCTCGCCGGAAACATCCATGCTCTCAGACAGGTCCTCGGTGGGGGTAACGGTGAAGAAAGGTACATTGAAACGATATCCAAACGAGGGTATCGCTTTGTCGCAAAAGTGCGGCAGGTGCGGCGTGACGGCCTCGATCCAGTCACGCAGGAGCGCATACGCGAAGTTAACGGGGAGGACGAAAAGAGATCCGAAGACTCAAAGACTCCGGTCGCTGCGAGCGCCGGAGCACGTCTACGAGACAGAAAGGCGCTGGTCCTAAAGTCTCTTCTGATCCTTGTGGTCCTCGGTGTTCTGACTGGCGCGGCCATTTACTTTTGGGGACGGGGCAAGTCAAGGCCAGCGGAGCCGAACCTCCAGATCACCTCAATCGCAGTGCTGCCGTTTAAGAACCTTTCCGGCGATGCGTCTCAGGAATACTTCACCGACGGAATGACTGAAGCAATGATTAATGAGCTAGCCAAAATTGGGGCCCTCCGAGTGATTTCGCGGCAGTCCATGATGCAATATAAAGGTGCCCGCAAGACAACGCCGGAGATTGCGCGTGAGCTGAATGTCGACGCCGTCGTGGATGGATCAGTGTTGCGCTCAGGTGATCGGGTGAGGATTACGGCACAATTGATCCGCGCAGCGACTGACCAGCATTTGTGGTCGGAGAACTACGAGCGTGACCTGCCCGACATGTTGACGATGCAGAGCGAGATAGCGCGCGGCATTGCCGGGCAGATCAGAATCAAGCTAACGCCTCAGGATCAAGAGCGCCTTGCTCATACGCAACCGATGAAACCGGCGGCCCACGAAGCATATCTGAAGGGCCGTTACTATTTGAATCAGGCAATAGACACCCCACAGCCCGACGCCTCAGACCGACTTCACAAAAAAAGCACTGAGTACTTTGAGCAAGCCATCAAACTCGATCCCGGCTATACGATCGCATATTCGGGGTTGGCCCGCTCATATCATTGGCTGGCGAGTAGCGGCTATCCGGAGTTCTATCCAAAAGCGAAAGAGGCAGCACTCAAAGCGCTTTCGCTTGATGACTCTTTGGCTGAGGCTCAGGGTGCGCTGGCTTTCACGATCTGGAGACATGATTGGGATTTTGCGCGGGCTGAGAGAGAGTTTCAGAAAGCCGAGGGCCTCGCTCCCAATTCGGGCAATATGCACGGCTACGCGCAATTTCTGTCGACCATTGGCAGGCACGACGAGGCTATCCGAAGGATCAGACTCGCTGAGGATCGCGACCCGCTGACGCTGTTCGTGAAGCTCAATGCGGGGTGGTTTTACCTCGACGCACGGCAATACGATTCCGCCATCGCTCAATTTCGAGCCGTTCTTGAGCTAGACTCGAATATCTCAGGTGCGCTTTTTGGACTCTGCTCGGCTCATGTATTTAAGGGTATGTATGCGGAGGGCATCGCGCAGTGTCAAAAGGCACTGAAGCTTTCACCTGAGATGCCCGGTCGGCTAACCCTCGCGTGGGCATATGCGATGGCGGGCAGGCGTAGCGAAGCTATCCAGATACTGAAGGAGGTAAAAGAGGCGTCGCAGAATTCGATCCCGCATTTGAGAGTAGCAAAAGTTTACTGCGCGCTCGGGGAAAAAGATCAGGCGATGTTGCACTTGGAAATGGCTCACGCTGAACACCGTGAGGGACTCTTATGGCTCAAAGTTGATCCCGGATTCGATGGCCTGCGCTCAGACCCGCGCTTCGACAATCTACTGCGCCGCGTCGGATTTCCCGCCTAAATCAATTTGCCAGGCGCAGCAACAGTGAGGTGCTAACTAAACTTTACGATGAAGCAATTTGTTGTATACACTCATTTAACTTTTAGCGATGCCCGCTTGGCTCAGCAAGTCTACACTCACTCCTAAACTCCATCCATTTAGCAGTTTACAGACCTGAAAACGTATTGGGCGCTTCTTGGGTTCATTTGAAACGCAGCACCCTTGATCAGTCGTCCAGGTAATCCTTAGAAGGTGCCGAATAGACCCCACCATGAACTCCGCAATTATCGATTCATCTTGCTTCAGATTTAAGGGTGCGGTATGCCGTGAAGCACAGTTTGATTGATTGTCGACGCTATCCGAAATCCGTACATTATGTCGCAGCCCACGCAACGAGCCGAGCACCAGAGGCGTCGGATTGGTGGTGCAAGTTCTTGTTCATTCCATAGTGCTCGGCTTTCGGGATTAGCAGCGACATGGTACTGATGACTATCCAAGTCTGGTTGCTCCTTCGCTGTGCACTCACGCGCTACTGCGTTTGGATCAATACGCGCTTGGTCAAGTCCACGACTGCACTTCACTCATCGAGCAACTTCCCCTCAAACAGTTTCTGTCCGCCCAGCGATGTGTGAAACGCAAATGTGGCCAGCGCCAAAACTGCAAGGAGGGCGATTATCTCATTGCCCCCATACCAGGCCGAGAGCTTAGTTGTTAGCGGTATGCTCGACAAAAGCTGGAGAACAAAAAAAGACGTGGTCAACGTCACGAGACCGAAGCGCAGCAAAGCAATCACAGTTAGAGCATTCACTAGCACAGCAAACGGCGCGGTAATCATTGGATCAGGTGATCCCGCAGTGAAAGCTGCGGTAAAGATCAAGACGAATATTAGAGCAGCTAGCCATTGCCGGCGAGAGACGGCACGCAGCAGAAAGAGCAGGAAAAAATATGACAGCGCGAGCGTGATCCCCTGATACAAGTGCATGAGAAAGCCATGAGCAACTAGATAGCGGACGCCAAGCCAGACTTCCAATTGATCTGCACCATTTGGAACCACACCGCGCCAGGAGTGGACAAGATTTTCGAGCGGTGAGAGCAGTGTGAGACTGGTGCCGAACAGAATGCCGACGAGAACATCCCGGCTCACCAACGGATCTCGCAGACTGCCACTAAGCAAACGGTTCCAGGAGACGAGGGTGTCTGGCCAACGCCTCCGCACGTATGGTTCGAGTGCCAGATAAAGCAACCAGAGAATGCCGGCGGTAAGCAGCGCCGGACTTATACCCAGAATTAAGAAGCTTGCCACTTCAGCTCCAGTTGGGACATGACTCGCGCCGAAAGCCCAGGAGAGCAGACTGATCGTAAAAACAAAGAGTGCCAGCCGGAATGCACCACGACGGTCGCCGCGGCCCCGCTGGAAATTGTAGCGGGCCAACAACACCGCTACGAACAGGAGTGAGAAGATGAGGGAGAGAAGGATTGCTTGTTGAATACGTTTCCCTGTGGTGGTCTGATAAGCCTCTAGACGTTCTGGTCGCGTCCACGGCGCGATGATCTGAAAGTAAACGGGCTTGCCACGATAGCCGGCCGCTTCAATGCGCAAGGGAACGTCCGGTTGTTCGGGATATGCTCCTGTCCAGGCGGCTCGAGCATCGAACGCGGCGAGCGGCGTCCACTTCGGTTCCGCCGGCGTGAAGCGTGAAGGATCTAGCCCCGCCGATGCAAAGAGCGCGGTCCATTCCGGCGGGGGCGACTTATCACCCCCTTGGTCTATTTGCGGTGGCACTGCGGTGAATGAGGTCAGACGTCCCAGGGGATCCAAGGTGACATGCACCATGCCTGAGACATCATGTGGCGGATCCTCTTCTGAAACCGCACCGCGGCTAGCAAATCCCTTCACCTCAAGACTGCGCGGACTCTGACGATACCAAAAATAGATGGGAGCCGGTTGCAGCTTAATGAATTGGAGCCAGCGATTGGTGAACTTGTCGTTCTGCTCAACGTAGCGCCGATATTCGCTGTCGTACGTTAAACCGAAAGCGCTGTCAGTGGGTTGGTCGGTATAACCAAGGCGTTGGATCATGTCGTGGGCTTTGACTACCAGCGTGTCCGGCGAATTCTGCTGGAGTACCTGGGCCCGCCAATCTACCTTGTTGCCGAGTAGCGAGGTGCCGACCAGAGCGATAACGATTGCGGCCAGCAACGCGACCGCGACTGCCGGCCGCAATGCTGTTTTCTCACCCGAAGCCGCGACCATCTCTGGCGATGGCGTCTCACCCGCCGCCAACGCTGCCGCCAAAGGATCACCGCCCGGTAGTGCAGCCGCTACCTGGATCGCCGACGCGGGCCGTTTGTCTGGATCCTTGTCCAGACACCGCAGGATCACTCTCTCAACCAACGGGTCGATGTCCTGGATATGGCTTGAGGGACTGGTTGGCGTTGACTGCTGCTGCAACCTGATCAGGTCGTTCAGGTTCTTCGTTTCGAAAACCCGTTTGCCGGTAAACAACTCATAAAGCAGCAGTCCAAGGGCGTAAATGTCGCTGCGCTCGGTGACGTCCCTTCCGGTTAACTGTTCCGGGGCCATGTAGCCCGGTGTGCCAGCCACTGCTTCATGACCGCTCAACTCCGCCGCTACGACGGCAACGCCAAAGTCGGTGATGCGCGCCTTGCCGCGGCCGTCGATCATCACATTGGCGGGTTTCAGATCGCGATGCAGCACGCCATTGTCATGCGCAGCTGCGAGTCCCGCACAAACCTGTCGCGCAATCTCAATAGCCTTGTCACCCGGCAGACGTCCGATGCGCCGAAGCAGTGAAGACAAATCTTCGCCATCGATAAATTCCATCGAAAGAAAGTGACGGCCTTGCGCTTCACCAATGTCATAAACCCGGCACACGTTCGAGTGCGAGATCTGACGCGTGATGCGAACCTCGTTATGAAAGCGTGCCAGCGCTCCGCCATCGAGCGCGATAGTTTCAGGAAGGAACTTGAGAGCAACGATCTGTTTCAGTTTGAGGTCTTCGGCCCGATAGACTTCGCCCATGCCGCCGCGACCTACCAGACTGACGATGCGATAGCGCTCGGTTAGCATCGTGCCCGACGCGAATCTTGCACCGTCTGCGGAGTCTGCGACATAACCGGTGGGTTGTTTCTGACGGCCGTCACGAGGCATCGCCTCCCGCGGTTTGGATGGCGGCAGAACGGCTGTCTGGGCCGAGGTCTCCGCCAACACGGCTCCGCAATCCGGACACGCTACCGAATCGCTAGCGACTTTCTGATTGCACGAGAAACAAGTTGTCACGTCTGGCGCTACCGGCTTTCTACGAAAATATTTCCCTACCAGCAAATAACGACGGTGACACCTCGACACGACCGCCTCGACCATTCCGTGGCGGATGTAAAGACAAGGTCGCGGGTAACCTCTTCAATTTGCTGGGAAAGTTATGTCCGGGGCTAGTTCTTCTGGACGTTTGTAAAGCACGGTTATCTTAACCATTTTTATGTGAGCACGCTAGAATTCGTGCTCAGTACAATTTCGAGTACGGTTGTTGACGTGATCCCCAGCCGTGACTGATCGGATACGGCAAGGATCCCGAGTTGGGCCATTTCTTGTTTGATACTGAAGAACAGCAAGGCAGCTTTGGAAGATCACCGACGCAATGAGGTTCACGACAGGCTTAGGTTGAATCGCAAGGCCGAGCGATCGAAAAACAAAGCTCTTGCTCTATTGCTGGCGCAAGCGGGCACAGCCGTCACTCAGTTGGTTAACACCCGCACAAACAGGTGTCATATGCCTTTCGTTGTTGCGTGCGCGAACGGCGTTGGGCTTTTCTTGGGTGCTTTTTAGTAGCGTGCGCAAATTGACGGAAGGCAAGGAATAAATCCGAAGTCTTGTAACTTACTGCTTGTAGGAGGTTTTTACGTACAAACAATGCGTTTATGCTTGTGGAGTTCTTCGCGACTTTTTAAGAGGACAGAGGAAATGAGAGAAACGATTTGAATTCTTCTAAGCGGTTGTGGTTTCAGTAAGTAGCGATCTAATATGCGTTACTTTCATGAGTGGCCCGCTTGGCTCAGTGGTAGAGCACTCGCTTCACACGCGAGGGGTCAGTAGTTCGAATCTACTAGCGGGCACCATTTTTCTGATGAGCACTCCGCTTTGATCTCCGCAAAGCGGGGTGCCTCGGTGGATGTGCTTATCCTCGATGCTCCAGAGTACCTAAAGCCTGAAGAGCTGCCGTTCATAAATCTCCTGAAGGAGCAATCGTAAGTCACACAAAGAGTATGAAAACGACACGTATTGCTGCCTGGTTTCTGCTGTTAACTATGGTAGTCATTTCGGCAACCGCTCAATCGGAAGACGAAATTAATGACAAGAACTGGCAGAACCATCCCCAGATCATTGCGATCCGGAGGATCGTCAATTCGGCGAATGCCGAAGTCAGGCGTGGCGCGTTCAGGACTGAGCATCGAATCTGTGAGCAGGGCTGGTTTAGTCGGCTTCGAATCGCCCGCGACTCAAACGCGACCGTCAGATGGTACCAGCATTATCAGGAGGGGGAAGACTCGTCCTGGGACAATAATTTCTACTACGACGATGCGGGTCATTTGCGGTTTGTGTTAATGACCTCTTATGCCATAAACGGCACACGAGAACAGCATCGCGCCTATTTCGATGAAAGCGGACGTCTCATCTACCATGGTCGTCGGCTCCTCAAAGGGGCGGGATACTTTGGACCTCAGGTCGAAGATCTCAAGGAACTGGTACGCATGGATCCAAGAAAGAATTTTGCGGAAGAAGCGCAAGGATGCAAAGAGATAAAGCCCTCCGCAAAGCATCGCACGAGAAAAAACTGAATGACATCGTACGGACTAAAGTCAAAGATATAGACCCTGAGAATCACACGGTTCTACATAGACGCTGTAGAATTCAGTAGTTCGAATCTAATAGCGGGCACCAAAAAAAACAGGAGGCAGACGGCAGGAGCAGGAGGCAGTTAGACAGTAGGCAGGGATTAACTAGCCAAAGATCTCCGATGGAAATGCGAGGCATAGCCTCGCATTTTTGATTGAGGTCCACTTGCCGGTAAGGCAAGCCTTACCACACGGGAGACGGCAGAGCCGTTAGATTCTGAGAGGCCTCTCCTCACGGGGTTGACACGCCAACGATTGCACGCTACCAAGTCACAGCGATTTACCAGCCCAGCAGCAGACAGAAGGCAGTGCCGTCATTTCGCCGATGATTCCTGAATCCATAGCGCACTATCGGATACTCAAAAAGTTGGGCGCGGGCGGGATGGGTGAAGTCTATCTGGCGCTCGATACCAAGCTCGATCGGAAGGTTGCCATCAAAGTCCTGCGCTCGGACTGGCTCGAAGAAGAACACCTGAAGAAGCGTCTGATCAGAGAAGCTCAAGCTGCTGCCAAGCTGGACCATCCTCACATCTGCGCGGTCTACGACGTCAACGAAGCAGGCCCTTTCACCTTCATCGTCATGCAATACATCGAAGGTGAATCACTTGCCGAAAAGATGGAACGCGATCCGCTGACACTCAGCGCTGCGTTGGCAATAGTCCAGCAAGCTGCGGAAGGCCTGGCGGAAGCTCACGCGCACGGCGTTGTTCATCGCGACATTAAACCGCAGAACATGATCGTTACTCCGCGGGGTGGCCTGAAAATCCTGGACTTCGGGCTGGCTAAGCAGCTGCGCTCAAGCGACACAGTAGACGATGAAGCGCAGACAGCTACTCTCTTGAGCAAGCCCGGCCTTGTTGTTGGGACCATGCCTTACATGTCGCCGGAGCAGGTGCAGGGCGAACCACTGGATCCCTCCACCGATATTTTTAGCCTCGGCGTGACCCTCTATGAAATGTTGGCGGGAAAACATCCTTTCAAGGATAAGAGCGCTGCCGTCACCATGTCTCGGATACTGCTTGGCGAACCCGTTCCCATCGAGCAATTTCAAACTCAAGTCTCGCCGGAGTTACAGGCTCTATTGGGAAAGATGCTCCGCAAAGACAAAGCGGCGCGGTATCAAGATGCCCAAGCCTTACTCACGGATCTAAGACAACTACCGGCGCAGCGCACGACGGAGGAGACCCACGCTGCCACTCGGCCTACCGCAGAGGCTTCAGCAATCACGCCTGAGGAAACCATGGCGGACGGTGTTTTCAGCAAGGCCTGGCGCAACAAGTGGCCCTTGTTGGCGGCGGTGCTGGCACTCGTGCTGCTAGTGGTTGCAATTAGCACTTGGCTAACTAAAGAGCAACCGGACTCTTTAGCGATCCTCCCGTTCACGTATGCGTCAAACGATCCGCAACTCATAGCTAATCCCGATCGCGAATACTTAAGCGACGGCATGACGGAGAGCATCATCAACAACCTGTCGCAATTGACCAACTTGAAAGTGATCGCGCGTAGCTCGGTCTTTCGCTACAAGGGTAAGGTACTCGACGTGCAAACAGTCGGGCGGGAACTTAATGTGCGCGCGGTGCTGACCGGGGAGATCAAACAAGCAGGCGATGACGTAAGGATTGCTGTTGAGCTGATGGACGTTGAAGGAAACCGCTCGATCTGGGGCGACACATATCAACGAAAAACTGCGGACATCCAAAGTATCCAAAGAGACATTGCCAAAAACGTTTCCGAAAGACTCCGCTTGAAATTGACCGCAGCGGATCAGGACCAACTAGCTAAGTCTTATACAGACAGCGGTGACGCATACCAGGCCTATTTGAAAGGACGTTACTACTGGAACAAGCGCAGTGATGAAGGCTTTAAGCAGGCGATCTTTTTTTTCCAGGAAGCGATTGCTAAAGATCCAACCTACGCGTTGGCGTATACCGGACTGGCGGATTGCTACACGCTCCGAAGCGATTACGGCTTTCTCGCGCCCCAGGAAGGCTATGCTTTGGCGAAAGGAGCCGTGACCCTGGCGCTCAAATACGACGATAGTCTCGCCGAAGCCCACACTTCGTTGGCCTCAATCAAGGCCGTTGCCGACTGGGATTGGCAGGGAGCGGAGAATGAGTATCGCCGGGCAATAGAGTTAAACCCAAAATATCCTACTGCCCATCATTGGTTTGGAGCACAGTTGCTTCTCCAGGGTAGGTTCGACGAGGCACTTCAGGAAATCAGAAAAGCGCAGCACTTGGATCCGCTTTCGCTTGGCATTAATAAGGATTTAGCAGTCGCACTCCTTTATGCGCGCAATTACGATAAGGCGTTGGAACAGTGCCGGAAGACTTTGGAGATCGAGCCGCAATTTGGCGCCATGTTTACTTACATTGCCCAGATCTATGAATTACAACAGAAGTACCCGGAGGCGACCGCCGAACTGGAAAAGGCACATGCCGCAGCCCCCGACGATGGCGAGGTCACTTATGGACTCGGCCAGGCATACGCGCTTATGGGAAGAAAGGATGAGGCGCTGAATATAGCAAATGACCTGCATCAACCGGGCAAACAAAATGTGTACCTGCCAAAAGAAGCGGCCTATCTCTATTCACTGCTTGGTGAAAAAGAGCAAGCGATTGCGATCTTACAAAAGGCTGCCGAGAACCATTACCTGGCGGTCGCTGAATTGAAGATGGACCCCCGCCTCACTGAGTTGCGCAAGGACGCTCGCATCGTTGAACTCTTGCAGAAGATTGGACTGGGGCAGTGACTTCCGCGGACAGAAGCAACGCTTTCGTGAGGCCCGCAGGGCCGCCAATCAATAGCCACGCCCGTAAGGGCGTGGTCATCTTGCGAACCTCTTTGTGGAGGCCCAAAGGGCCGACACTTAATGGTGCCGGCGCTTCGCGCCTCGTGAGAATCAAACGTGATCCACGCCCTCACGGGCGTGGCTACTGACTAACGGCCCTGCGGGCCTCACAAAAATTGAAGACCGCGAAAAATGAACAGCTAACTGTTCACCTTCGCGGTCTTGAATAGGGGAAATGCCTGGACTTCAGGCTCGGCTATCTCTTTTTCGCAGCTTTCTTCTTAGCGGCTTTTTTAGGAGCAGCTTTCTTTTTGGTCGACTTCTTCTTCGGCTCACCGCCTTTAATGGACATTGAAGTTTTCCTCTCTGTTGCGAAAGTAGTTGATCCAAGATCTGGGACACTAGGGTGAACCAGTCTTGTGGGCAGTGTATAAAGCTTTCGATACGACGTGTCAATTACTTTAATAGTTTTTGTTGCGTCTTAGTTTCGTTGAAAGTATCAGATAACTTCGAAAGACCTGAACACGCATTCGACGCGTAGCGTCGGTTTGATTTTAGCCCGGCCTTTCAAGGCCGGGAACGATCACGAGATCAACGCGCGTAGCGTAGCGACGCCTGAAATTGCTCGCTCGATCAATCGTCGCGACGCGACGAGAACGGCTAATGACTTCATCCCGGCGTTGAAACGCCGGGCTAAAGTCACACCGACGCTAACGCGTCGAAAACCCCACCTCAGCAGCCGGCCATGACAAGCAGCGATAAAGCAATCAAACGCGGGTTGCATTTCATCTATCGTATTGGCGGCACACGAGAAGGCTTCGATAGCTATGGCAGCTTGTTGATCTGCTGCTTCGCGCTCGTGGGCGCGACTTCGCGTGATGCGAGCCTCCGGCAACTCGCAAGGTCACGCGCTCATAAACTCGCCCGACGTTGGCGGCGTCTGCGTCCCGTTGTTCCACTCGACGCGACCACAAATCTGGTTCTCGATTTTGTAATGGTCAGCTACGCGCTTCGCCGGCTGGGCGTGCAGGATGTCGTACTCAACGCGCAAATACGCACTGCTATCAAACGGTTTTCCGTTGAGGACTTGCTCGGTTTCAACCCTGTCAAAGAGCCGCCTGCAGATGATCTGCCTTACCCATGCGACTGTGGCTTTAAGAATCAACGTGGCCGAAAGTTCTGCAAACAGTGCAAAAAGCGTCTAGAGAATCAGAGCCATTATCGAGTCTGGATGGAAGCGTTGGCCAACACTTACGTTGCGGGGCGGTGCGGCCTGCTCTTCGGAGCTGGATATCTAGATGTCCTTAAGTGGCTGCCTAAGCTGCGCCCTTACCCGGATGGTGGAGGGAAAGAGGTTGAATTGTTGCGCGACGCCATTTATGCAGTCACACATGTTGTCTATGCCCTAAACGACTACGGCACTTATCGGCTACGCCCTGGTTGGCTGCCGCGGGAGTTTGAATTTTTGCAAGCGAATGTCGCCAGCGCTTGCGAGCGAGACGATCCGGAGATACTGGGCGAGTTGCTTGACGCGCTGCGAGCTTTTGGTTTGGACGCTACACACCCGCTGATAATGCGCGGCACTAGATACTTTCTGGCGGCACAAAACAAGGATGGAAGTTGGGGTGATCCCGATGAGGAAAATATTCGCACGCGCTGCCACACGACCTGGACGGCGATTGATGGCTTACGTACCTACGCCTGGCGCGGTGAGCGTTCGGCCTTTTCCAGACTCCGACCATTGCTGAAGTGAAGGGTTGGAATACAGTTCTTCACAATCCGCAGTTAACGCGATTAATGATGTTATCTTTTTTGAAGGCACCCCAACAGAGGCGCGCAATCTGCTGCGCCAGATTACAAGCGTAGAACTCTGCATGTGTTGCGGGCACAGTATTATTTGTCAACACTACTATTCCCATGCTTTCCCAGGTACCAGGATCAACGTACTGACCTTCGTCGGGCACGACCCACTTTTGAGCGCGCGCAATATAACTCTGCCAGCCAAGCCATAGGCCTCGATGATACTCAGCTCGGCTTTCGAAGTTCTTGGTTACTGATCGACCGTTTGTCTGGACCTCGTCTTTGTACTTATTGCGAATCAGGTTCCAGCCCGCGCCATATTCCAATTGCTTGCGATGCCGCAATTTCGCAGGCTCCCACAAAATACTCCTGGCCGCTATCGCGTTTCTCTCAGCCTTCACTAAAGACTTACAGACAGTCATTTGATCAAGCAGCGTCAAATGCGCGTCCCACTTAGCCATGTCCAGGATGGTTGAATGGATGTTGCCATCGCCATAGATGAAATTCAGCGGGCTATAGCCGACGGGAACATAGCCTTTGCCTTTCACCGGGTTGTAACACTTCGCGTGATGCACCACTTCGGGGGCCTTTTTCCCGAACCTCGACGTTTCATCAAAAACATAGGTGCTATCCATACCCACAACAGAAAAGACCTTCTCCTTGAGAACTTCAGAGAGTCGTTGTTTGCTGGCTCTGTGCACAAGTTCTGCCAGCAGTACATAACCTGTATTTGAGTATTCAAAGTCTACATCAGGCTCTCGGGGTAGAAGTCTTTGCAGAGCAACCAAGTCGAGGACGTCTCTATTCGTGAGTTCCTTGACTCTCTTTCTGTGGGGCATCTGCGGATACCAATCATCGCGCCGTACCATAACCTTATCGTACCAATCTTCCGCTGCGCGTCTGGCGGCAACGTGGAGATCTACATAATCAGGTAGAGCGGAGGTATGGTGGATTAGATGCTTGATGGTGATTCGATCGGCATAACGCGGCAGGCCGCGAAAGAATTTCGAAATAGGGGTGTCTAACTCGGATTCCTTGAAGATGCTAAGGACCGCAAAGGCGGTGAATTGCTTCGAAATCGAGCCAAGGTCAAAAACCGTTTGAGGAGTAATCTTCTCCCCCGTTTCAAGATTCGCATAACCGTACCCGCTGAGGTGGATGAGCTCGTCGCCCTTCCTGACCATCACCGCGGCACCGGGAACTCTGCCGGTCTTTCTTTTGTGCTTTGGTAACGAGGCTCGCAAGTTTTTCAAGTACGCGTTCATTAGATCATCAATACGCGGATCGTTGGGCAGCGCATTGAGATCAAACTGAGTGATCTTGCGGACTCTCTTTTTATAGACTTCCTTCAGACTCATGTTGTGACTTCCAGCAAACCTGGCCCGCTTGGGATCTGCGCGATACTTGATAGTTTCAACGGTTCAGCACTAGCCACAATTGAATCTGTTCATGATGTTGTCTTTTTTCCACTTGCCCAGGTATAGCTTTGATATCTCTTGGGCGATGCGACAGGGAGTGAAGAATTCGTCTCCAAAGTCCGCATTGGCGAGCACGATGATACCCAAACTCTCGGCTCGCTTCGCGTTGATGCGCCTGCCGCCCAATGGCACAACCCATTTCGAGCAGCGCGCGATGAAACTGCGCCAGCCTAACCATTCGCCGCGATGGTATTCAGCACGAGTCTCGTGCTTTCTCATCACTGACTTCCCACCGATTTCAACAAGCTCTTGATGCTTTTCACGCAACAAGCGCCAACCTGCCCCATAGTTCACGGTCTTCCGACCTTTTATCAGCACCGGCGACCACAACAGCTCACGAGCCGGCAGGTGGTAATCCAACGTATGGAGAAATCTCTCCCATTTGGCCAAGTCCACAATCGTTGAGTGAACGTTGCCGTCGCCGTTGATAAAGTTCAGCGGCGTATAGCCGACCGGAACAAAGCGACCGTTTACGCGGTTGTAGCATCTGGCATGTCGCGCTGTTTGCGGGTCCTCGGGGCGATAACGACGAGTTTCATCGAAGACATAAGTACCATTCATAATCTGATCGATGCCGAAGAGAACTGTTTCGCCGACGTAATCGGAGAAAGACTGTTGGGCTATTCGTTCCACCAGTTCCGCCAGCAAGACATAGCCGGTATTTGAGTAGCCATATTCAGTGTCGGGAGGTCGTACTCGTTTCCGCGTTGCTAACCATTCGAGCACTTGCTTATTCGTAATCTCTTTCGGGTACCGATTCGGCATTTCTGGATACCAATCGTCAGGCTCTTTGAGAGCTTTGTCGTACCAACCCTTTGCCTCTGGCCACAGTTTCTCAAAGATGTCGACGTATTCCGGAAGTGAAGAGGTGTGGTGAAGCAAGTCCTCTATCGTGATGGCGTCGGCCCAACGCGGAAACTCGGTGAAGTACTTAGAAATACGATCGTTGATATCGAGATCATTGTGGATGACAAGGTTGTAAATAGCGGCGGCGGTAAACTGCTTCGATAGTGAACCCAGATCAAAAATTGTCCGGGGTGTAATTTTCTTTCCGGTTTCAAGATTTGCGTAACCGTAGCAGTTGAGATGGACAATCCTTTTTTTCCAACGAACGGCGACGGCTACTCCCGGAACGCGGTCGTTCTTCCCAGGAACAAAGCCGTATAAGTTGTTGAGATAGTCGTTGACGATCTTGTCGATCCGCTGCTGCTTAGGTGGCGGTTTAGGCTTACGTCTTTGGACTTTTTTCGAAGCCATACGTGCCTCCAGGGGGAAACTGAGTGTGGCGAGTCGGCATACTAAGGCAATAGCGTCAGCAAGCAAACAAGAATTCGCAAGTGGTGCGGCTTGCCGCCACCCGTGCGGTAAGGCTTGCCTTACCGAGCAGATTTCTATTTGTTTTGCGCGAGGCTGAGCCTCGCGCTGGAAATGGAGGTGATTGGTCGGTAAGGTAAACCTTACCGCACGGATGGGCGGCCAAGCCGCTGATGTTCTGCCGCCTTCCGATCTTGCTCCGCAGCCCATGAAGGGGTTGACACGCCAACGATTGCACGTTAGGAAATCACTGCGCACGCTGCGAAGACCAACATGGCTGATTCCACAATCGATGTCGGGACAACTCTCTCCCACTACCGCATCACTGCGAAGATTGGAGAAGGCGGCATGGGTGAGGTATATCGCGCGCGTGATCTCCAACTCAACCGAGATGTTGCGTTAAAGGTCTTGCCTGACGCGGTCTCCGGCAATTCCGATCGGCTCAGACGCTTTGAGCTTGAAGCGCAAAGCACGTCGGACCTCAACCACCCCAACATCCTCACGATTTTCGACATCGGTACGTACAACGGCAGCTCATTCATTGTTTCGGAGTTGCTCGAAGGCGAGACCCTGCGCGAGCATCTGCAGACTACTGTGCTCGCCCCGCGGCGCGCCACGGATTACGCGGTGCAAATTGCTCGAGGCCTCGCGGCCGCACACGAGCGCGGCGTGATTCATCGCGATCTCAAACCGGATAATATTTTCATCACCGCTGATGGACGCGTGAAGATTCTCGATTTTGGCCTGGCCAAACTTGTGGAACCTGCTCAAGAGGTTGAGGCGCAAACCAACGTGCCAACTCGCAAAGTTGGCACCGAACCCGGCGCGATCATGGGCACAGTTGGGTACATGTCGCCCGAGCAGGCTGCTGGTCGGCGCGTCGATCACCGTTCGGACATCTTTTCGTTCGGCGCGGTGCTTTACGAAATGTTGACCGGCGTGCGCGCCTTTCATCGCGACACCGCGATCGAAACGCTCAACGCGATCCTTAAAGAAGATCCGCAGGAATTTACCGCGATTACAACGCGAATGATTCCGCCGGCATTAGAAACTGTGGTTTGGCATTGCCTGGAGAAAAAGCCGGAACGACGTTTTCAGTCTGTGTCTGACGCCGCTTTTGCACTTGAAGCGCTTTCGGGTCATTCCGGATCGACCTCGAGAACTGTTATTTCACCGGCCTTAACCGAACGGTGGTGGAGCGAGCGTCTCATTTGGATTGGAGTGACCTCTCTGCTTGTAGTCGCTGCGGCCACTCTCGCCTTTCTATATTTCACACGAGGGAAATCGAGTTCGCGTCCAGTTCGCCTTGCGCTTTCGACACCCGAAAAAGCAAGTCTGCCAGGACGAGTCACGATTTCGCCTGATGGGCTGAGCGTCGCGTTTCTCGCAAATAACACGGAAGGAAAACGGCTGCTCTGGGTGCGACAACTTGATTCCATAAACGCTCAGCAACTGGCAGGAACCGAGGGCGCGAACTCGCCTTTTTGGTCTCCAGACAGCCACTCGCTCGGCTACTTTGTTGCGGACAAACTTTTTAAGGTTGACGCCGCGGGCGGAAGACCGCAGGCGTTATGCGATGTTACAGAGATTAGCGGGGGCGCCTGGAGTTCAGACGGAACGATTCTCTTTGGTAGTGGCGATGGCCTCTTGCGTGTCTCCGCTCAGGGTGGTTCTCCTGCGCTGGCAACGAAAGTGGCTGCCAAAGAAGAGGCTCACCGTTGGCCCTATTTCTTGCCCGACGGCCATCACTTTGTGTTTCTCGCAGACGCCGAGCGCACCGAAGACCATCACATCCGAGTTGGCTCGTTAGATTCGCAAGAGAGTCAAATCCTCTTTTCAGGTATCACCCGGATCGCTTATGCCCCCCCTGGTTATCTCTTATACGTGAGCCAGGGCGCGCTCGTTGCTCATCCCTTCGATGTTCGCGCTTTGAAGGTCACTGGTGATCCCGTGCCCGTCGCCGACCACATCGCGCAGTTGGGAGGCCATCATGAGTTTGATTTCTCGGTATCCGACAACGGCGTGCTTGCCTACCAGTCCGGCAGCAACACCTCGCAGCTGACATGGTTTGATCGAGAGGGAAAGAAACTCGGCACTGTGGGCGAGTCTGCAGATTATTCGACAGTCGCCCTTTCACCTGATGGGCATCGCGTCGCCGTTGGGCTTTTGGATGCCGATGGGCGCGCCCAGGATTTGTGGGTGGCGGACGTCTCGCGTGGGAATCTGAGCCGCTTAACCTTTGATCCGCAATCGGACGGCGATGCTGTGTGGTCGCGAGACGGAAGCCAGATTGTCTTTAGCTCCAATCGCGCTGGTGACGGTTTTACCCACCTCTATCTCAAAGCCGCTGGGGGCGCGGGTGAAGAGCAGGTCATCTACAAGTCTGAAGCCTCAAAATTCCCTACCGATTGGTCGTCAGACGGAAAATCGATACTTTTCGAAAACTGGAAGAAAGGAGGGCAGGTGTGGATCTTGACGCGGACCAGTGATTGGGAAGCGAAACCGGTGCTGCAAACCGAGTCGTTCAGTCAGTTTCAAGCTGTCTTCTCCCCAAACGGACGTTTTGTCGCTTATGTTTCCAACGAGTCCGGGCGGGCAGAGGTCTATGTGCAAACATTTCCTACCTCTGGTGATAAGTGGCAAGTCTCTACCGCGGGAGGCGGTTATCCACGCTGGCGAGGGAAGGAACTTTATTACGTTACCGAAGATGGACGGCTGATGGCCGTTGAAACCACGACCGAGGGCAAATTCAATCTTGGAGTGCCAAAGCAGCTTCTGCAGACAAATATCAAAATGATTGGTGGCCTTGGTTATCCCTTCTCGGTTTCACCGGATGGCCAACGCTTCCTTATCAATACGCGCGTTGAAGCTAGCAACCTCGCGCCGATGACGATTGTGCTTAATTGGGCGGAAGGGTTGAAGAAGTAAGCCGGACGGGAGAAGGCAGTTGGCAGAAGGCAGGGGCAGGAGGCAGGAGCAGGTAGGAACGCTCAACTCTATTTCCTCACAGGTTAGGAATTCATCTTGAACCATTCCTGCGCGAATGTTCCAAGCCTGCCGTCTGCCCCTGCTCCTGCCTCCTGCCCTTGCTCCTGCCTCCTGTATTCTGGCTCCTGTCTCCTAAAGCAAAAACCCACGCCATCTTTCGATGCGTGGGTTTAGGAAGCGCCACTAGTTCAACCTAAGTAAGAACTATTCAATGCTGCTCAACAGATTACCGAGCAGCTCGGTCAGGGTTTTCCCTTTTTGCCGTCGTTTCTTCTTTTGTCTCCCTGATTCGAGTTTTGGGGCGGCTTCCCTTTTGGCTCAACGACGACCTTAGTGTCCTGCGGTTTTTGGGGCCGTTTGTCTTGCTCTCTTCTTTGGGCGAAAGCGCCAAACGATACGACGCCCGTCATTACGACCGACATCGCCACCGCCATCAACTTTCGTCTTAAATTCGTCATAATCTCTAATGCCTCCTCAGCTCCCACTCAGCGCTTGGGAGAGGAGAAGAGTTGCGCCGCTGTTACCTTGAGCAACATGGATGCCAAGAAGGAAGACCTTCTCCAAGGTCTTTAGTTTCGCACAATCTCGGCCTATTCTCGCTTGAAAAACCCACCGCCTGACCCCGTTTCGCGACGGCTCGCACGGTATCGTGCACGCGGCGATGGCGGGCGAGCTTTATGAGATGCCGCTTTTCGGGATCGCGGGCGTCCCGATGCAATGAGCGCGGAGCGAAGAGCCGGCGACAGCAGGAGACCCAGACTGCGGGCGAGACGCCCGCGATCCCAATTGCTGGCGCGATCCTAGCGCTTCACGCCACTGCTGAGCGTGCCCACGTTGCCGCTGATATCGAAGACTCGCAGCGAAATCGTGTGTTCGCCCGTACTCAAAGATCCAAACTCAACTGCATACCTTTCGCGTCCGCTATCGGCGATACCGTCTTCCGGAAATACCGGAACCCAGGGTCCACCATCAATACTCGCGTCCGCCCGCTTGATCTTTCCCGTCGCATCCTCAACCTCGAACACCACAACGCCTCCGCCATCGCCTCGTATCCGCGCCGGAGTGGCTCTCACTATGGGCGGAGTGTTGTCGATGTCTACCGGCTCACTCAAGCGCTCGCCAGACAACGCTTGTCCCGACGGATTGTCAGCGGCATCGGTGACCGTGATCTTAATGATGTAGCGGCCATCCGCGAGCGTCGCGCCATCAATCGTGAAGAAGTTTTCCCGCAGCTTGTCCTTTAGTAAACGAAAAGTGGTCTCATTAAGCGCGCGATAATAGATCGCGTAGTCCAGGGTGTCGCCATTTCTATCTTCCGCTTGCCATTGGAACGAACGAGCGCCGCGCTGAAACAGACGTCGCGGTGGAACCTGGGCCACGGCGCCAAATAATGATGGGTCTAAACCCGACGCTTCGACGTTTGGATCCACGGGCATCTGCACCACTGATTGCAGACCAATGCCAACCGGCAAGGAGGTTATTGAAAGAACTTCCGGCGCCACGTTTCGCGGCAAATAAGCAACGCTCACATCTTCCATCCAGGTTTGTGAAGCATTTGAAGCTGCTCGCAGCGTAGCGCGCCACTGAATGAAGCGCGCGCGCGGACTGGTTATCTGGTTGCCATCAGGATTCTTGTAAGCTGCACTCCACTCACTCCAAGTCGAGTCTGGTCGCTCGCCATTACCGGTTCGCGTTTGCAGTTCAATATTGCCGGCGCTGCGCCAGAAGATTCGCCCCCAGGTTGCTGTTAACTTTGCGTCCCGCACGGGCGACTCGTATGAACCATCCGCGACCGATCCTGCTGCGAAGCGCAACAGCTTTCCCTGATTGCTAGAGGCCGCGTAGACCTGCCCGCTGCGAACCAGGAAAGATGAAATTTGTCCTTCTGTTGTTTGCAGGAGCAGGGTGTCGCGCCCGTCGTTTGTAACCGAATAGATTCTTCCTTTGTCGGCAGTGCCAATCAGGACCGTGCCGGATTGCAGACCGGGCGCAATGGCAAAGGCGGTTACCGTTGGTGAACTCCACACTACATCTGAAGCACCGTCCGGCAAGATGCGAAACACTGCACTCCGCGCGTTGGTAAGATCAGAGCGACTGCGTGAAGCTGGAGCCACACTTTGGATTGGATTACCGGCCTCATCGACAGCCGTGATCGTGACGCTCGTGCTGGGAGTTGTCGGTGTATCTCCTGTAGGTGCGGGGGCGGGTTGCGGTCGCGCCGCCGAGGCGGCATCACTGAGCGCGAGCGCGTAAATGGATCCGTCCGCAGCCGGAGCGAGCGCATGAATCTCGCGCAGGTTAGCGTCAAACAAAGCGAATGCCTTGCCCTCGGAAGAGATGCGGAGGACGAGGCCACCGGGATCGGTTCCCGCGATCAAGTCTCCCTGCGCGGTGACTGCAAGTGACATTACGTGAGTTTGATTAGTGCTCACGAGGAGCGACGATTCAGGTTTGGCGTTCGCAGTCGAAACTCGATAGAGCTTACCGTTGTCACCCGTCCCTACGGCGAGCGCGCCATCGTTAAGAATAGCCAGCGACCAGATGTACTTATCCGGAGGATCGAAATAAACCTCAGCGCGTCCATCGGCAGAAATACGGTAGACCTTGCCATCCGGCGAAGTGCCCGCATACAACGCCCCGTCGCGTGAGACCGCTATCGCAGTTATGTCCAACTCAGCGGCGTCGTACAACAACGAGCCGCGTCCGTCAGCAGTCACACGATAGATCCGGCCATCGTGACCGGTTCCCAGATACACGTTCCCCTGGTTATCGATTGCGCTGGACCAGATGTAGGCCTGTTCAGTATTGAAGACCTCAGTCAGATTCGGTGCCAGCATCACCACGCCGGTGTCTGTGATAGAAACGCCGCGCGCATCGCCCTTTAATAGTTCCGCCCTGCCGTTGATTTCCCAAATGACCGGCTGCCCAGCGCTAACTTCAGGAGCTAAAGCCAGTGTGATCGCAAAACAGAGAGCGAAATGGAGCATGCAATTGAGTTGTTTAAGTTGGAGCATGTGCGAAATTTAGTTTCCTATGTACTTGGCGTAGAGGGAGCGAGCTGTCTTCATTTCATCAGTACCGCGAATGATCGAGCGAGCGTCCTGAAAGACAGTGAGTTCGAATTCACCCGTGCGAAAGCGTAAGAGATAATCGTTAAACTTGACGTCGCCTGCTCCCTTTAATCGTTCCGCAAGCGCTTTGAAATCAACCTGCGTCGGCTGTGATGGGGAAATTTGCACGGCATTGCGGCCACACATTACCGCAGCAAAATCGCCGGCAGCGGCTTCCAGAGTGGAAAACTTTTTGAGAGCACAGGTGGGGCAATCCGGTGCGGGTGGTCCTGGCTTAATTTTCCGCCATTCGTTGCGCCACACATCAAATTGCATCAGTGAACCGTGCAGTGCCGCCACATCGCCAGTCAATAACTTCAAGGCCTCACTCACCTGGACCGCGGCGACCACACTGATGATGGGCATGATTACTCCCGCCGTGTCGCAGGTGGGCGCACTGGCCGCGGGAGGGGCTTCTTCAAACACGCACCGGAGACATGGTGTTTGCTGCGGCCGGATGGTCATAGTCACGCCGTAGGAGCCGACGGCAGCTCCATAAATCCAATTGCGTTCGTGCTTAACGCATGCGTCGTTGATCAAATAGCGCGTCGCAAAGTTGTCAGTTCCGTCGAGAACTACATCGCAGTCTTTGATTAGTCGTTCGATGTTTGAATGGTTGACGTCGGCGATCTCTGCTTCAACTTGGATCTCTGAGTTCAGGTCGCGAATGTGATTAGCAGCAGCAACTGCCTTCGGAGTACGTTCGGCGGCGTCTTGCTCCGTGAACATCGTCTGCCTTTGCAGGTTCGACGCTTCAACGAAGTCTCGATCCACGATACGCAACTTGCCCACGCCGGCGCGCGCCAGGGATTCGGCGTGAGCGGAACCGAGGGCGCCGCAACCAACGAGCAGCGCCCGGGATGCCCCCAACCGGCGTTGCCCTTCCGGGCCGATCCTATTGAACAGTATCTGCCGGCTATAGCGCTCCTGAATTTGTGCCACTCGACTTTCCAATCGTCACCTCGTGCCTGCTACTAATGCTTGTTGCGCAGCCTGCAACATGACCTTCTCTCCCGCTTCAATACCCGTCCACAATTTGAATTGTGCGATTGCTTGCCTGACCAGCATCGGTAAGCCACCGAGAGTCTGACAGCCAGCCGCGCGAGCTTCGCGCAGAAACAGCGTCTCTTCGGGATTGTAAACCAGATCGCAGGCCAGACGCGCCCCGGTCAATTGCGCAGCCCGAGCGGGTGTCTGGGACTCTAGTTCGCCTGCCATTCCCAAGGTGGTCGCATTGATCACCAAATCGAACTCATCAAATCGCGCCTCACTAAAAGAGCGATACTCGACTTCGAGTTCGCGCGCCAGGGTTTTGGCCTGCAATTCATTTCGCCCAAACACCGTGACATTCGTTGTTGTCTGCTTCAGTCCCCAGATCACCGCTCGCGCAGCACCTCCAGCGCCCATGACGGCGCACCTGGCATTTGGCAATTCACCGAACGACGCAACGAGGGTTTGAATAAACGCGAGGATGTCGGTGTTATAGCCACGCAGCTGATCTCCTTCAACGACGATTGTATTGATGGCGCCGAGTTCGGCCGCAGTTGGTTCGATCCAATCAAGCGCGTCAATCACCGTGCTCTTGTAAGGCGCCGTTACGCTCACTCCGCGGATATTCCAATCCATTTCGCGGGTGCGCGGATGAACCATGCGCCTCAAGAATTCCGTCGCATCGCGCACGGGAAAAGGAAGGTAAACGCCATTCAGGTCCGCTGCTTTCAGTGCAGCGTTGTGCATCTGAGGTGAAACCGAATGCAATACCGGCAGTCCCATCAATCCGGTGATCTGGGTCTCCTGATTGATCGTGTCAATTCGATAGAGCGATTTCAGCTCAGCAACTGTTGGTTGGCCAGCAGCCGTGGCACTCTTTTGATCAAGGGCTGCGTAAGTCAGGAACGCGCCCCGGGCTGGCCCCAGGATCCTTGTCGCAATTCCAGCGGGCCCCATCGCGATGGGTATCATCTCGCGCTGCTGCTGCCGAGCGCGTGCCAGCAACTGAAACATCGGGATGCAATCAGTAACGTCCTGGGCTTGAACTGCTAGTTTGAGAATGCGAGCAGGGGTCGCCAGCATTCGATCATAAATTGCTTCGAGATCAGCCGGGACAGGAGAAAAATCATGGTGCGAACAAATCAAATGATGGGACTTCGTTTTCTTTGGCCACTGCCCGACTTCTAACAGATCGAGTTCGAGGTCATAGAACAAGTCTGGATCAGACCAGGACGTCCAGAAGCGACTACGAGCAGCAAGATCCAAGTCACTACTTCCACCTTGCTCACTCGGCCGGAACGTGACAATCACGGGAATGTTCAAGGCGGCGAGTAAAGGACGGAGCTCAGTGGCGCGCTCAAGCTCTGCGGGAAGCAGGCAATCGAGTCTTAGTTCGACAATGTCTGCGACTGTGCAAGCTCGCGCCAACGCTTCTTTCGCGGCGGTAATCGTCGAAGCACAAACTGGAACGCAGACTCGTAATTTATTCTCTATGTTCATTAAGAGAGATAGGAGCTACTTCGCAAGGTCCAAACCGACGCTGCGTTGCAAGTCGCATTCGTTGTTCAAGTGAGCAGCGCCTATTTCGATGGTTCGTTATTAAGAACCTTGGTGGGAGCTTCGACACCGAGGTGGCGCGTCGTGCCTTCGGTGACACTTGGAGGCGGCGCCAGGAGCTCACCTGTGCCGCGAGCATTAAAGACGGATGCAGAAGGCGCAGCTTGGATCGTCGGCTGGGCGGTGACAAACCCCGGAAGCGTTTGGTTTTGATGTTCTCGAAAGCGAATGTACTGCGCTATACCGGTGCCCATCATTGAAAACGCCGGGATCAACATCCAAAACCACCAACCCTTGCCCACACTGGAAAAGGAAAGGGCGAGCGTTACCAGCAAGAAGGCAATGCCCATAAAGGTATTGCGAAATGCGTTATCGAGTGTGGGCGCGCGTTTCAGAGCACGCTTCTCGGCGCGCGTCATTTGTTCCGCAGGTACTGTTGGCTGCAGCATGTGTCCATTGAGCGCCTGGGGCACAAGACTGATATTGGCGCCACAGACTCTACAAAAGCTGGCGCCGTCTAAATTCTGAGCAGCACATTTGGGGCAGAACATGATTTCGCCTCCGTTCGGGTTTAATCGCTTGCTCTTTGGCGCAACGCTTCGTACAGCAAGATTCCCGCTACAACTGACACATTGAGAGATTCCAGGTGTCCGAGCACCGGAATACGAACCAGCGAGTCGCAACGTTCCTTGACGAGTCGGTGTAGGCCTGAACCTTCACTTCCGAGAAAGATTGCAGTCGGCAATTGCCAGTTCCACTCTGAGTAGTTTGAGGTTGCTTCCGCTGCGGCGCCCACGACCCAGATGTTACGTTCTTTCAACTGCTCTATCAATCGTACAAGGTTAGTCACGCGCGCAATGGGAACGTATTCGACCGCTCCCGCAGCTGCCTTCGCGACAGTATCTGTCAGCCCTACCGCGCGGCGTTCCGGGATGAAGACACCGTCCACTGCGGCGCACTCCGCGGTGCGCAGAATGGCACCGAAGTTTCGCGGATCCTCCACTCCATCCAAACCGAGGACAAGCGGAGGCTGGTTGCTTAGCACTTTTGCTGTAAGTGCTTCCAGCAATTCGTCGGCGTCGCGATAACGGGCTGCTGCCACTCGGGCTATTACGCCCTGATGGTTCCCACCGCCCTCAATCCGATCCAAATTAATTCGCGGCACGCGATGAACGGGAACTCGAGCCTGTTTGGCTAAGCGTAAGAGTTCACCGAGCCGTTCATGTCGCGCACCTTCAGCAATCGTTACGCTTTCGATGGGCCGGCGACCAGCTCGCAATGCTTCCAGGACCGGATTCAATCCGTAGACTTTGTCGCCTGAGCTGTTGCCCAGACTCATTCGGTCGGACGCCGGGTCGCTCTGGTGATCTCTCGGATTTGCGCGGAAATGTTTTTGAGTCGGCGGCCGCCGCTGATTTGCCATTATTAGATCTCGGTTTCGAGCCTGGGACGCTTCAGTAGAAAGCAGCGCAGTCGGGAATAGCGAGTGAATTGGTTGACGTTACTGCTTTCCGTAACCGCTTCAATACTGTATTTACCTGGCCGCTCGCGACGCCAACCTCCTGAACCTGTACGTTGACCGGAAGGCCAGGCAGCATCCAGCGTTTGTCGCCGGGACAAATATGAATCGTCATGTTGTGCTGCGGGCGCCCTCGTGCGAATTAGATTGAGCAGCGAAGCAAAATTTTCGGCGGCGACAAATCCCCGACTTGGAAGACATGAGAAGTCGAAATTGTTCGCGGTAATCCGAAAACATTCCGGACGCGGTGAGAGGTAAAGATCCATTACCGGTTCGTCTGCAAAGAACTCCCTGGCCTCAGTAATCTCTTTCTCGCCGCGCTTCCCTTTTTGTTCTGAGGATTCGACTCGTCTGGTAATGAGGCGCCCGCTGACAATGAGAGCTATCTCCGACCAGGGAAACTCGATTCCGGAATCTCCTCCAATCTGTTTCAGCGTGATCCCGCCGTCGGTAAACCTTACGGCGCGGATCTGAATGATAGAAGCCGAGAGGCCAAGCTCAGCATCAGAAATTACCGTTGAACCGAGGCCAAGCTCCGTCAACTTCCGTGTTACTAGTTCAGCTTCTTCGCGCGTCTCGGTTCGAGCCAATGGCAGGGGTACGCGAGAGTCGACGATTCGCTTTAGCTCACCAGGACTCAATTTTAAGAGTTGAGCCGGCGCCTGTAATTTGTCAGCGTCAATGCTGTTTGTACTTGAAGAAACAAGAATACAGTTATACCCGCAAAGGGCTTCATCAACAGGTTTCAGAGTTATCGCTCGCTGTTCGCTGACTCTTTTGCCGGCCGGAAGAGCCGCTGCACAATAAAGACAGTTTGCACGGACGGGCGGATTTGCTCGCAGACAGACGTCGCAGCGAACCATCTGATCATGAGCAAAACCTTGTGGTTCGCTGGGGGCTGGGGCAGCGTCGTCGCTGAATGGCATGTTTTCGTTATCTTTAGGCAATAGCTCCTCCACTATTGCGAATTATACGCGGGAGCGTAAATTTCCCCCCGAGTCAGATACTGACGCATACTGTTGCCGGGCTCGGAAGCTAGATGACCAGTAAACAACGCATTATCAGATTTTTCTACATATCACTCGGCATGTTGTTGTGTTCCTGTGCCGCGTTCCAGCCGCCTGACTCTGGCGGACCACGAAGCTCTGGCCCACTGTATCCGATTCTCTTCACCGAGCAGGCCCAACGAACTGATGCCGCGAACCTTGCCTTCAGCCGTTTGACTCAAACCCCGAGCGCCCAGACGTCAGTGCAACTACAGCCGATCACCGCCGCGATTCAAAGTTTGCCGGCAAATCTCAGTGCGCCATTGTACCTGCCTAAGGTAGGTATCAATCCTGAGATGAATGAAGAGGAAACGAGAGAATCGCTGCGAAGGTTCATTACAGACTGGCGTGTCTTGATAGGAGCCAACCCTGAACAGCTCTCACTCGTTGAAAGAAGCGACCGTCCCGACGGTGTGAAGGTTGCCAGATACGTACAACGTCCATTCCGTTATCCCTTACGCGGTGGCTACGGTTCGCTGGAGATTCAGTTTCTTGCTAATCGTGTCGTACGAAATATGACCAGCACTTGCTTGCCTGACGCCGAACGGCTCCAGACTCTGCTTGCACCAGTCACGCCAAAGCTGACTGCGGCCGACGCAATCAACTTGGTGCGAAGCTCCGACATTGTTTACACAGATGGAAGTGGACAACAGGTAACCGCTCGCGTCGGCGCGTCCGAGGAAGCTACACCTGTTGAGCTAGTAACGTTAGTATTCCCCACGAGCGGCCGTACCGACGCGCTCGAACTTCACATCGCGTGGGAAATCAGTGTGGGTACCGGCCCCCGTCGTCTGATTTACGTAGATGCCGTGGAAGGAAAAGCCTTGCGAGCAATTCTCGCAATCTAGTCGTCTGCTTAATTATTTACAAGCTTGACCAACAAGCTGCAAAAACGCATGCTAGACCTGTTAATAAGACACTTATTGGAGCTTCTATTTTCATGCATAACTTCGATCCAACTAATAACATCTCCTGGCAATTGGGGCACCGCGGACTAGTTGCGGTGTTCATAGACGGTAACAATCTTTTCCACGCTGCACGGTTTCACAACATCGATATCGACTACAACAAGCTGCTGCGTGTGCTGCTTGGTGACGGTCGTCTACTGCGGGCCTTCTTTTACACCGGGGTAGATATCGGCGCGGAACGGCAGCAGGGATTTCTGCTCTGGATGCGCCGCAACGGCTTTCGCGTGATCCAAAAAGAGCTGAAGACCTTCTACGACGGAACTCGCAAAGCAAACCTCGACGTGGAGATAGCGGTGGACATGTTGTCCCTCGCCGGACGCTATGACACGGCGGTGCTTGTTTCCGGCGACGAGGATTTTGTTTATGCGGTGAACGCCGTTGCCTACAAAGGCTGTCGCGTGGAAGTGGCAGGCTTTCGCTCGAACACGGCGCCGAAGCTCATAGACGTCGCCGATTATTTCATCGACCTTGGTGAAATCGCGGACAAGGTGCGCAAGGAGGCGAGTCACGGTCACCGTTACGATGAGCGCGAGCTGCATGAGCACGTTCCGTCTCACTTCATTCACGAACATATGCAGATCGAGCAAGAGTCCGCTACGGTTGAGTTTCAAAGCGCAATGCATGTTGTTCTGGAAACTGAACTCGCGGACGAATCGGAAGACTTTGGCACCACCGCTTCGGAATTCATTCGTGTGACTGACGAACAGTGAAGGCTTCAGCAAGTTGAGAGAGTCAATGAAGTTATTCACCGTCGCTGAAGCGAATAGTTTACTGCCCGTCGTGCGTCAGATTCTGAAGAGAATTCAGACGGCTCGCAGGAAACTCGCTGCCTACCGCAGCGAGGCAAAAGCAGCCGCCGAGCAAGCAGAACAGGGCGGTGGAGGTTTCGGCGATGGCTTGCGCTACGCTGATTTACTAATCGATCTCACCTCACAAACCAGCGAACTCGAAGGTTTGGGCGTGCAGTTGAAGGATTTCGATCGCGGCCTGGTCGACTTTCCTTCTCTACGCGACGGGCGTGTTGTGTTGCTCTGCTGGCAGATCGGCGAAGGCGATGAAGTGGAGTGGTGGCACGACGTCGAAGACGGTTTCGCCGGACGCACTCCAATCTAGAAGTTTTCCACAGGTTCGTCTCACCCTGTCCTGCTGTTCCCGCCGTCCAGCAACTTCAACTATCTGAATAATTCTAATTGACCAGTTAAAGTAGTTCCTGATAGCATGCGCCCCGATTGTGCACCGAGCTGGATGCTAAACAGAGTGGCGTCGCGAAATCCGGCTCTCCAGATTCCCCTTCGGAGGCACTTTGGTATGGAATGTCTCTCATGCGGCGCGCCCATTGAATCCGGATTGGATCAATGTCGCCAATGCACCGCAGGAGCCCGCATGGAAAGTTCTGATATTTCGGCCGCACATGGTGATGAGCCAGCCTACAGCGCCGCACAAGGTTCAAAACTAATCGAGTTTCCTGGAGTATCGCGCAGCACCGTTCCTCAATGGCGAAAGGAATTGAGCGAACGCGTGCGCGAGGTTCAGGAGAAACGCGCGCGCGAGGAAGCCCTGGAGCTTTCAGTCGAAAAGGGGGCGGAGCTGAGTGAGGCGATGGCACAGTTGGAACTGCTTCCCCAGGCTGAGGCTGCTCCGTTAAATCCCCTCGTTGCGGCAGCGCTGCGGCGGATTGAGCGGGCTCACGACGCCCAGGCATATTCAAGCAGCTTGTCGGGCTCAACTGCGGTCGCGTACGCGGCACCGATGCTGCGGCGCGAAACTGCGATTGATCAAACGACTCCTGTGGCAGCGACGATTGAGAATGATGAGGAATTGCAACCGCGCCCAGCCGAGAAGCCCCACAACCTTGTAGTCGTTCCCGCGCCAACAAGCGTTGAGACAAATGTGCCGAAGCCAAAGCGGATGATTGGTGACCTTAACGATCCTGCGCTCAACTATCTGGACTCGGTGCGTACTGCCGCTCGAATTGAAACTTCGCGCTACCAGCCTGCCTCGGTTTCCGCGCGACTCCTAAGCGCTGTGGTCGACTTAGCAGTTGTGGCCTTGCTTTGCGCTCCCTTCGCCGCCGCGCTGGAACTTACGAATACTAATTGGCAGGTGCCGCGCGTCTGGGTTCTCGCGGCAGGAATCTTTTCTATCATAGGGTTCCTTTACTTCACTGTTTCCACAGCGCTTACGGGACAAACACTGGGACTTAAACTCTTTTCTCTCCGCATCGTCGATGTTCGAACCGGCTTGATTCCCACGGGCACGCAATCTGCCGGACGGGCGCTAATCTATCAGGCGTCATTAATCCTGCTCGGTATCACTTCCGTCTTTGCGTTGCTCAATCCTGAAGGCTTGACCGCCCACGATCGCATCACCAGAACGGCAGTCGTTCACCGTTAATACCGCAAACATCCGACTCCGGGGCTCTCGGTTGAGAGCCCCTTTTCGTTTGCCTCGCCTATTCTGTTAGCCTCCACAGACCGATGCGTCAGGAAACCATTCAGGCAATTGTTGCAGAACTGGAAAAGGCGTTGCTCAATCACACCGTGGGTCGTGTGTTTCAATTATCGCCTTTCTCCCTCGCACTTGATTTTGGCGCTCGCAACGCCGGGTATCTTTTTGTCAGCGCGGAACCAGCTCAACCACGAATCTATTTGATTAAGCGAAGCGCGAAAGAGCTGGAGAAGCAGTCGCAGCCGCCTGCCCTCTTCGCACAAGCACTGCGCTCCGTTTTTGCGGGAGCGCGACTAGAAGCCATAGCCAAGGATGAAACCGAACGTGTTGTTCGTCTACGATTTCTGGCTGTGGACGAGCTGGGTGAACGAAGTATTAATACCCTCGTCTGCCAACTAACCGGCCGCTCGGCAAATCTCTTCCTGTTGGATCCTGCTGATCAGATTCGTTACGCACTGAGATCACCCAAAGGCGAGGGACAGCAGCCAGGTCAAATCTACCAATCTCCCGCACCTCAGCCCGCCCGCTCGGCAGACACGCAGGTAGAACCTTCTGAGATTGAGCGCGGGGAATTCCCTTCTCTGTCTCAAGCACTCGACGACCATTACACGCGCCTCGAGCGGTCGCAAGCGTTTGCAAACCGCGCCCAACTAGTGGGGGATCGCATCAAGAAGGAGCTTGCCCAGCGTCGCAAACTTAACAAAAATTTGGAGCGCGATCTGGCTGGACATGGCGATCCGGAGCAACACAAGCGCCTTGGAGATCTGCTGCTCGCTAATATCGCGACGGCTGTTCGTACGGGCAATGGGGTGAGTATTAAGGACTACTATTCCGAAGGGGCACCGACGCTTGTGCTGGAGGTCGATAAGGACAGTTCACTCCAGGATGAGGCTGGCCGCTATTTCTCTCGTTACACGAAAGCTAAGCGCGCCGCTCGGGAAATCAGCGCCCGGCTGGCAATGCTTGAACCCGAGCTTTCGCAATTGCAAAAACGCCAGGGCGAGCTCGAGAGAATTGTAGCCGCTGGAGATGAGGCGGGGCTGCGGCAATACGAAGCGCCGGCAAATCAGGCGCGGCCGAAAACAAAAAAGAAGCAGGACGAGAAGTTCCCCGGTGTGCGTCGTTATCTATCTTCAGACGATTACGAAATCCTTGTTGGTCGCGCCGCGCAAACGAACGACAGGCTGACTTTCAAGATCGCCAGGCCCCACGACCTTTGGTTACAC
>JBAPXA010000281.1:0-1949 GCA_049283975.1 Pyrinomonadaceae bacterium
GTCTTTGATCATCTTGTCGAAGAGATGCTCCATCGACAAAGAGACGAACGTCGGCCCCTTCGGCGCCGCCATCGCGAGCTGGCAGGCGCGTTGAATCGTCGCCGGCAAAATCGCTTTGTTGTTGACACCGAAACTCCATTTCACCGTTTGCTCGACCATCTTCGCCGGGCCGCCGATATTGGAGAGATGACCCAACCACTGCCCTCCCGGATCGGGTCCTTCGTCTTCGCCATAGCCGATCGATTCACCGCTGAAGACTACCATCGGCACCTGTTCGCGAATCGCGCCGCGCATGCCCATGGTCGCGTGCAGCGAGCCCACGGTGGTATGGATCATGACCGCCGGCAGTTTGCCGGTGGCCTTGGCGTATCCGCTTGCCATGCCGACGGCTACTTCTTCGTGGCGCGTGCTCAAATACTGCGGCATGCCTTCGACGCCCGGTTCCGCGAGCGCCTCCCACACCGGCGACCATTCGGACCCCGGCGACGCAAAGATTTTTTCCACGCCCATTCTTGCGAGGACGCGCAGCATGGATTGCGCCCCGGTTAATCCTTTAGTTTGAATCATGTGTCTTCCTTTCGGTTAATAAAAAATCGCCGCCGGTCCGCACTAGAATACTCAAGACCGGCGGCAGCTTTTAGCGCTACGACAGATTATAGAATCGCTTCGCGTTATTAAGCAGAATGTCCTTCTTAGCCTCCACCGACAGGTCTTCACGGTTCCACACGATGGTCGCCGATTCGGGCCAACTCATATCCCAGTGCGGGTAATCGGAGGCATACATCAAGGTCTTCGAGCCGATCTCGTTGACAACGTAGCCCATCATCTTCTCTTCCGGCTCGCAACCATAATAGCTATTGCCGTTGGTCAAGTACTCGCTCGGCTTTTTCTTGCACAGCGGAGCTTCGACTTTGCCGCGTTTCTCCCATTCTTCATCCATCCGTTCCGCCCAGTAAGGTATCCAGCCGCATCCCACTTCGAGGTAGCCGATCCTTAGTTTGGGGAACAGTTCGGGAATACCGCCGAAGACGATCGCGGTGAGCTGGCGCAGCACCGGAAAGGGGTGGCCGGTGGTGTGCAAACAGATGAACTTATCGAATATCTCGGTGCCGGGCTCATCGCCGCCGAAGGCATGAATCGCAATCGGCGTATTGAGTCGCTGCGCTTCTTCATAGAGCGGGTAGAACTCGGGGCTGCCAAGATTTTTCATATGGGACTGCGCCGCCAACATGCCGCCGCATAGCCCGAGTTTGGTCACCGCGCGGTTGAGCTCCTTGGCCGCTTCCGCAGGATTGTTGACCGGAAGATTGGCCACTGCCTTCAGGCGAGGCGAAGCCTTGCAGTAATCCGAAATGTAATCATTATAAGCCCGGCATAGTGCCGCATTGAACGCCGGATCGCGGATCGCGCCGATACCCAAACCGCTGGTCGGATACATGACCGCGCTATCAATTTGCTGCGTGTCCATGGCTGCCAGACGTTCTTCGTGTTTCGCGCCCGAAAAGCCCAGTGTCCCGCCTAAATTGCGGTCGTAGGTTTCGCGGAGAAAAAACGGCGCTCTCTGGCTGCGGTACGGTTCGTCCAGATAGGGTCGAAGACTTTCATCGAGATCCCGCGCATGAGCGTCGGAATCCAAGACTTTAACTGCTTCACTCAATTCCATATATGGCTCCTCTGTTTGTAAAAGCTTGTCATTTCAGGCGTGCGCTGCCGCCGCGCTCACATGGGTCTCGGGCAACGAAGCCGCTACCTTTATTTGGTACAGCTCGGTGACGTTGCTATTGAGCAGCTTCTCCCGGTCATCAGCATCAAGATGACCCATATCACGCGCAATCACATCCCGCGAGTTGGGCCAGGTCGAATTTTGATGCGGGTAGTCGTTGGACCACATAAAGTTATCGCAAACCCACCATGAAAACAGTTTTGCGCCGACCGGATCGTTGAAGAAG
>JBAPXA010000282.1:0-4194 GCA_049283975.1 Pyrinomonadaceae bacterium
ATAAACGACAGATTGGGAACTATGTTGTCGCCGCCATATTCGATTCCATCGTGATCGATCGCTGCTGTGACGGCGACGCGGAGGGCGTCAGTACCATGAGGCAAAAGCAACGAGTATTTGGCGCCACAGTAAGAAGCCCATTCAGAAGTAAAACGATTGGCAAGCGGTTGCGGCAAACCTTCGACACCGGTTAGAAAGATTTGTAAGAACTTAGGGGCTATTTTCGTCGTCCAATCAGTAAGCGACGATGAAGGATAGGAAGGCCAGGGTCGGTAACGAACGTCTCGTACGGGCAGACCACCTTCTTTGGCTAACTTGCCGGTGAGCCGGCCGGGTCGTCCGGGCAGTTGCGGCAACGTTTGGATTACGCCTTTTGCCGCCAGCCGCGCTGACTTCCGAACTATTTTTTTTATGTTTGGCATATTTCAGTTTCCAGTGTTCCGCCACAAAGAATAAAAAGGACTGATGTAATAGCTTTGCCGCATTCTTCACTCAAAAAGGTTTGCTACGACTCGCGACTTCGGGTCGCGCTTTCTCATCAACAAGGACTAGTGGATCGCGCCGCAGCATGTCGACCATAGTCTCGTGCAGAGCTCGAGCATTTGGAACGAACAACAACTCACTGAGGCCAAGTTTACGTCTCACCAGTAATCCCTGCTCCGATAACCAGTCGACTGTTGCAGCGAAACGCCGAGCAACTCCCATATCCTGCCGCCACATTTGCAGTGATTTGACTGAACCGTCTACCCCTTTGGTACGAAGAGTAACCTGCTCTGGAGCATACAGGTAGGGCAACTCCGCTGCATCTTCCGCAGTATGAAAGAGCGTGTATGAATCCATAGTGGCGCCAAACATCAATACACTTGTATTACCTTGCGCGATTCGCTGATAGGGTGTACCGGGGCCACAAGGAGTTTCATAAGACTCATGATCGGAGCAAAGCTTTTCCGCGCCGGGACCGCTGCATGCGAGGGAGTGACTAGGATGCAGACTGCGGACAACACCTGGTTCCCGCCAAAAGTAATTAGTAATCGTGCCAACCACGCTTGGAGTTGATGTGAAATCATAGATAGGCGCGTCACCCGTCTTATCAGGATAGCTCCATGTATGTGTGGGCATTGCCAGTGCTGCACTGTCCGAGATCCAGGTTCGCAAAGCACTTACCACTGTCGCTGGTCCGCCTTCGATCGATCCGCAGGCCGAGAGCGAGCTATGCACGAATAGTAAATCAGCATCAAAAGTGCCGCAGCTCTGAAGGGCTTCCAGAATCTTCGCTTCGTTTAGGCGAATCAGTTTTCGTTTGGCCCGTTTGTACCGCCGAAAGACTCCTTCTGTTATTCGCTTGCTAATATTATTAGTAACCATACGTATTTAGTTTGTACTGGGGCCCGCCACGAGTTCTAACTTGATTCCGCGAGGCGGTTGAACCTTTTCGTTATTCCTTAATTTTGAGAGTTGGTCTGTCATCACCTCATGCCAAACCAAACCGTTCAGCCATCGCTGTTGTGGTGGCATGTAGCCCAATTTATCAATGCGATTGCTGATCTCCAAGGGCACAAAATCGCGGAACGCTTCTCTTAAAATCCACTTGGTCCAACCCGCTCTAACCAGGAAGCGATCAGGTAATTTGAAAACGAACTCGACCAAATTGTGGTCGAGGAAAGGGAGACGGACCTCTCTGCTGTGCGCCATGCTGTTTCGATCCGCGTACCTCAGTAACTCCACCAATCCCTGTCTGGTCGTGTTCCACCAAAGGATCTTACGCAAGCTGGAGAGTTTGCTGAACTCGCGAGGATAGACCGGATTCGCGGGCTCACCCGAGGATAGAGCCTGAGTCTCACGTAAACCTTTCTTAACCAGACCCTTTAGGCTTTTCGGCATTTTTTGCCTTAGCATTCTGCCAAACCCGCCCGGAACAACTCCATGTAAGGCGAGGCAATCTCGTCGCCACTGAAGGTAACCAGGAAGATTGAAAGAGTTTAATAGGTCGTCGGTTATCTCATTAAAATATGAATGATAACCGCCCAACATCTCATCGGCTCCTTGACCATCCAGCAGCACCGTGACGTCATTCTGTTTCGCCAAACGCATTACATTCCACTGGGCATACACGCTGGTTGAGGTGAAGGGCTCCTCCTGATGCCAAAAAAGATCGCCAAGCTCTTCAAAGAACCGTTCCGCAGTGGGCCAGACATCATGTCGTTCCACCCGATTCTTGCTGGTAACGAGATCCATCCACCTACCTTCGTCTCGAGATGGATCGTCGAACCGGGCTGAGAATGTCTTTTGCACTGAGCTCTCTGGTAAAAGTCGATTAATAACACCGACGATCGTGCTGGAATCCAGGCCTCCCGACAAACTTGACCCTACCGGAACATCTGCGTTGAGCCGCATGCTAACGGAACTAATCAAAAGCTCCTGAAACTGCTCGACGTAACGATCTTCGCTCCAACCGTCGATCCTTATTCTCGGATCGATATCCCAGTAGCGGTGCTTTTGCAGTCGGCCATCTGCTGTAAGGGTTAAGCAATGGGCCTGGGGCAAGCGCAGGACGTTTTCGTAAATTGTCTGTTCCCCGGTTTCGACCTGACCGTGTTGCGTAAAAAGCGCAAGCGTCTCTTCGTGAATTTCGCGTTTGGCTACGCCTGCAGCCCAAAGCGCTTTTATTTCAGACGCAAACGCAAACAACCGGCCGGGAACGTAAACATAATGGAAGGGTTTTTCACCAAACCGGTCGCGAGCCATAAAGATTTTTTTCGCAACGGAGTCCCAGATTGCTAAAGCGAACATGCCGTTGAAGTGCTCAACGCATGACTCGCCCCACTCTTGATAGGCTGCAAGAACTACTTCAGTGTCGCTGGTCGTGTGGAACTTGTGATCGCGTTCTGCCAGTTGCGAGCGCAGTTCCCTGTAGTTGTAGACCTCCCCGTTGAAAATGATCCAAAACCTTCCATCAGAGCTGGACATCGGCTGATGTCCTCCCGGAGAGAGATCCAGGATTGCGAGGCGCCGGAATCCAAAGGCGAGATCGAAGTGGTCAGACTTGAATTGGTGGATGTCAGGGAGTGTAAGCCGTGTGTCGGTATCCGCTCCACCACACGATACCGCTCTGGCGGTGCGTGTGTTGACCAGCAAGAAGCCTTCATCGTCCGGCCCTCGATGCCTGATAGCGCTCGTAGCTATCTCCAGGCGTTCCCGATCAATTGGCGCGCCGTCTAGCCTCCAAATTCCAACAATTCCACACATCAGTTTTCTGAATGCCTACCAAAGTTGTTCGTACACGGCGGAGACATTCCGCACAAACATTTCCGGGCTAAACCTGTTTACAACCGAATTCCTCACTGTCTGCGAATCAAACGAAACCCGATCCGAAATGAAATCTGCCATCGCGTCCGCCAGCTCCTGAGGATTGGCAACGTCCACTAAAACTCCGGTCTCTTCGGTCACTACAAACTCAGGACCACCACAACGTGTCGAAATAACCGGCTTGCCACAAGCCATTGCTTCGCCTACCACAACTCCAAAAGTCTCGTGCAAACTGGACAAAACAAATACGTCGCTCTTCTGCATGTTCTCCCTAACCTGCTCGCGGTTAAGTGCACCCAGGAACCGGCAACGCTCGGCTACACCCAGGGACTTTGCCTGCTGCTCCAGCTTCAGGCGATCGGGTCCATCGCCACCAATTATCATTTCAAACGAATTCAATCCACGTTCTACAAGAATGTGAACCGCTTCAATCAGGTGCTGTAGCCCCTTCTGTTCTGCAAGCCTCGCCGCCACAAAAAAGCTTTTGCCCTTTCTTTTCTTCTCTTCGACACCATTGGCAGGCACAAAAAAGTCGGTTCGCACTGATTCGCCAATCACATCTATCTTTAGTCCGGGATGGAATTCCAATAATTGATTGGCCAAAGCAGGGCTAATTGCAATTAGCCTGGTTACACCTGTCAGAGTCTCGCGCACCAGGCGTCGACTTAGGTCTGTTCCCAGATGCATGGAAAAGGGACTCGAATGTTCAGTCAGTACAATCGGAATAGCGTAATGTTTCCCGAGTTTTAGTGCTGACCAGCCAGCGGGCAAGACAACGTGAGCATGAATTAGGTCCGGACTGCCCCACTCTTTAAGTAACTTGCGAAACCCTTTACGCGCCGCCCGGCGAAACGTGTCGTAAGCGATAGGCTCCGGACCATGCGGAAT
>JBAPXA010000283.1:0-9809 GCA_049283975.1 Pyrinomonadaceae bacterium
GATCTGGATAATTGTCGGTATCAATCTTCGTCGCTTTGCCTCCGGCCACTTCGATCATCCAAAGGTTTTTATGATTGTCTTGAAGCAGAATTTGGGTGCCATCAGGTGACCAGGTAGGCTCGGAGAAAAATGCTGTTGATGGGAGTGTAATTGAGCGTGGCGCAGTAAGACCCAGCGGGTCGCCGATCACGAGTTGATACTCACCGCTGGCGTCTGAAAGCCAGGCGAGTTGGGCGCCGTCAGGTGACCAGGCGGGATTGCGATCGTGAGTGCCCGGGCTCTGAGTCAGATTTCTGTAATCACCTTTTTCGGCCGGCACTGTGAAGATCTCCCCGCGCGCTTCGAAGGCCGCTCGCACGCCGGTGGGAGAGAGCGCCGAGTCGCGAATCATACTTACTACTTTCTTAAACTGGGGACGCGCCCACGGCAGGTCGCCGTTCACCTCGATGTTCAGTTTGCGCGTCTGCCCCGTTTTGGTGTCGAGCAGGTGCACATAGCCGGCCTGTTCATAGACGATCGCGTCTGAACCTGCTGATGCGTTCATGATGTCGAAGTCGTCGTGACGGGTGAGCTGCGTGAGCTGTTTCGTGTCCGTGCGGTAGGAAAAAAGGTTTGCCGTGCCATTGCGGTCAGAGAGGAAGTAAACGGTGTTACCGATCCACATCGGATTGGTGTCGTTGCTATTGGTCCAGGGAAGCTTGTCGATGGAATGATCAGCGAGAGTCATGATGCGGATCGGATGAGTACGGCCGCCACGGTAGTTTCGCCAGTAGCTGGCCTCATGCCACGCGGGTATGAACGCGGTTGAGAATTCTTCATGAGCAATGCGGAGGCCATCTGGGGAGTAGGTGCCGCTGAACGCGCGAGGCATTGGCAACGCCTCCGGCAATCCGCCCTCCGGACCGATCGTCCAGAGCCTAAAGTATGGCTGAGGCGCGCTAATCCTTCCCGACGCGAAAAGCACCCGACGACCATCGGGTGTCCAGCCCCGCGCTCGGTCAGGACCGGGATGATAGGTCAACCGCTTAGCGTCGCCACCTGTAGTCGGTACCACGTAAACGTCGGTGTTCCCGGCAACCGTGGCGCTGAAAGCGATCTTGGATCCGTCAGGCGAGAAGTAAGGATCAACCTCGGCTCCCTGAGTCGAAGTTAGGCGGCGGGCGTCTCCGCCGCTCCGCGCGACGACCCACAGGTCGCCGGCGTATGCGAAAGCCACAAGATCGCGGCTCACGGATGGGTGACGGAGCATTCGCGTCTCTTGTGCGAAGGCAGTGGCCGAGATGGCAAAACACAGTAGTAAACCAGAAGTCAGATGTCGCATGTTCATAAGGAGCCTCACTTAACAAAGTCAAAGCGCAAAAACGTATTCAGTTTGGACCAGGATGGTTCAAGGTCATGCCCACATTCATTTGATCTTGTCGAACACCACATTCCCGATCGGATATCGTTGCCAATCCTTGTAATCGAAATGCCACCACTCCGCCTCATACACGGCGAAGCCTTCTGCTTCCATTGCGTCGCGCAGAAGGTTGCGGTGCCAACGCTGCAGTGAAGTGCCGCCGGGATAGTCGGGATATGAGCGATCAGTGGTCTCGTCATAAGTGCCAACCATCTCAATCGGTTTTCCCGTGTTCAGATCGTAAAGCGATAGATCAACTGCGGCCCCGCGATTGTGTCGCGAGCCCTTTGAAGGATCAGCCACGAAGAGCTTCTTCTCATCCGGCGTCGCATCCCAGAACACTTTGGTTACGTACCAGGGTCGGTACGCGTCGTGGATGAGCAATCCGTAGCCTTTCTCTTTCAGCTTCTGATGCGCGCGAAGGAGTGCCTCGGCCGCAGAGCGCTGCAAAAAGGCACGCGGCTCGGAGTAAAAGACACTGCTGAGAAAGTTGTTGGTCGTCGCATAACGAACTTCCAACTTGATCGTCGGATCAAGATGGTTGAGTTCCACCAGCTCCGGCTCGCGAAACTCTCCGGTCTCTTTCGGCGGTTGCGCCGCGAGCGCCTCTTTCAGCAATTCGCTGACCGGTCTCAGCGGCTTTATGCGCAGCTGCGCAGCGCCTTCCTCCGGTCCTACATTACGGCGCTTGAATACGACGCTGGCCGCCTCAACTTGAGTCGCCCGGCCGTTCCTATCGCGGGTGAAGATGAGCCGCTCCCCGTCATAGAGTCCACGGTCCGGAAACTTGAAGACGTTGTCAGACACTTGTTCAAGCGGGTCGAACTCGAACCATTCGATCAAAGCCCAGAGCTTTCCGTCCTTCTCGAAGATGTAGAGGACGTCGTGATCCCAGCCGTACTCGCCTATGAGTCCGCGCCAGCGAACCGGTACAGGTTGAGGTTTAGGAACCTCGACGCGCTTGAAGGTTTTATTACCGATGACAAGCGCATCGTCACGAACCAGTATCTTCTCGCCATAAGCGAGCTTGTCATCGACGATAAGCGCGTCGCGTAGTGACCTCAACCGTACTTGCTCTCCGCCGAGGCTACTGAGTTTCGAGAGTTTGCCGGCGCTCTTGATCAAATCGACGCTATTTGGTCCGTTTATGTAGCTACCAGCGATTCGGCGGGCAAGCTGAGGATCGACGGGCCCGGGCGTTTCCGGCTGCGAGATGGGTTTGCCCTGGCGCAAGGCGAACATTGCATTCAACGCGAGATCGGCGATTCGGTTTGTCACCGCGTTCGCAGAATCCTTGGTTGTAATCACGACAACGCCAAGCTTGTCGTCGGGTATGGCCTTCAGTGTTGTTGCAAAGCCATAGATAGCGCCGCCATGGCCGACCGTGCGATGACCTTGAATGTCGCCGACGCTAAAGCCGATTCCGTAACCTGTTTTTTGTCCCGGGGGCGCAAACTGAGGAATCCACATCTCCTCAATCGTTGAACGCTTCAGCATCTGGCCTTTAGTTCCTCGGCCTCCGGCGAACAAAACGCTCATGAACCGTCCCATGTCCGTTACCGTCGTGTACATGCTGCCGGCGGGGCTCATCCCGAGTTCAAACGTGGGCGCGTCAAAGACGCGGCCATCGATGGTCCACATGTATGCCTTGGCCAGGCCCTTCGTGATCTCCGGCGTCGGCTCAAAGCTGCTGCGCTCAAGGTCGAGGGGATCAAGCACAGCGCGCTTTAAGTATTTCGCGAACGGCTCGCCTTGGGTTCGCTCAAGCACGTAGCCAACGGTGGCGATAGCAGCGTTTGAATACTTCGTCCGGGTTTCAGGCTCATATACGAGCGCTGTTTTATTGAGACTGGCTATGGTGCGGGCGAGCGACGGCTCAGTTATCTCGAAGTAATTGCCCACAGGCGGCTCGCGCACGAGACCTGAGCGGTGAGACATTAGTTGCCTGAGCGTGACGTTCTGCCCGAACACGTTTCGCGGGCGAAAGTCTGGGAGGTAGCGCGTTACTGGCGCATCCAAATCAAGCTTCCCCTGCTCGACTAACTGCATCACCGCAATGTCGGTGAAGAGCTTCGACACAGAACCAACGCGGTAGATGGTCTCGGCGGTGGCGGGCACCTTCCTCTTTGGGTCGGCGAAACCGAACCCTTTTGACCAAACGATTTCCTGATCGTCCACTAGCGCGATTGAGAGGGCGGGAAGGTCCTTGTCGGCCATCTCGTGCTCGATAAATCGCACCAGCATCTCGCTTGCGGGTTTGTAGTCTTTGCGAGGTAACGTGGCGGACTGAACACTTGCGGCATGCGCGGTTTTTTGATCGTCGATTGAAAATGGGAGGAAACCTACGAAGCTCAGAAGAAGCACGAGCGATAAAAATCCGGCAATTCTCTTCTGCAGTTTCTTTTTTACTTGCTGCAAGTCGACGCCTCCTGCTTGAGCTAATATCTTGAGCTTTGTCTCAAAAAGTCATGGGCCATGTTACGTTCGGCTTTGCCGCCGGATGTGCGGCGGTGGCTACGCCCCGCCGACAGCAGCCAGATTATTCCGGGGCTATGCCCCTGATTTGGGCTTAGCCCTACAGATTTATTGGGCCAAAGGCAGCACCAGGGGCATAGCCCAAAATCTAAACGCAGCCCTACGGCGGGGCATAGCCACCGCCTCACCTCCGACGGCAAAGCCGAATCTGACATCCCATGCTTTTGAGGCAAAGCTAATGTTAGACATGAAAGTTTTTCGCAAATTAATTCTCATTTTGGTGTGGCCGCTTTCTCCGTGCTGTACTTCTTAACTAGATCTATCGCTCGATCGGCCAGCTTAAAGAGATGGGGATGCGCGCGATTGCCATTGGTCAAGATAGCGAAGCCGAGCTTGCGATCCCGATTGCCGAGCAGGAACGCCGTATAGCCGGTAACGCTGCCGCTGTGCGCGATATAGCGATCGCCGTCACGGACCTGTGTCCACCATGTCAGTCCGAACCCGGCGGTTTCATTTCCCCAAATGCCTTCTATCCCTCCCTTGAATTGATCGTACTGACGCGTGAACATCTGCTCCAAAGTCTGCTCGCTGATAATCCGTTTTTCTTTGAAGACTCCGCCGTTGAGATTGGTGATTAACCAGTTGGCTTGATTGAGCACCGTGCCATAGACAATGCCCGCCGGCCAGACGGTGGCCCTAACTCGGACGGCAGCTAATTGGCTTCCGGTCTTCTCTTCCACTCTATAAGGAACCGACAGACGCTCATCCATATCCGGTCGCGGTTCAAACGCAGTGCTTGTCATCTCCATCGGCGTGAAGATGTGCTCCTGAATGTATTGTTTGTATGGTACGCCCGAAAACTTCTGCACCAGATAAGCGATCAAGGTGTAGGCCATATTCGAATAGACGACAGAAGTCATTGGCGGTTTGGCGACTTTGAGTGACTTCCGGAGGTACTCATCCATGCTTGGCGGCAGGGCGTCGCCCCATACGGGAAATCCGCCGAAGTCGCCGGGCAGGCCTGAAGTATGTGTGAGCAGGTGCCGAAAGGTGACCGGATGTTGCGGATCTTCACCCTGAATCTTGAAGTCAGTCAGATAGTCATTGACGCGGTCATCGAGCTTGAATTTGCCTTGCTCCATCTGCTGAAGCAAAGCAATGGTAGACATCGCTTTGAAAGTTGAGCCGATCAGGTAGACCGTGCTCGGCGTGGCGGGAGTGCGTGCCCACAGATTCGAGTAACCGTACCCGCCAGTCCAAATCACTCGATCACCGGCGATTATCGCGATTGAGGCCGAAGGGATATTTCCCGCGATCAATGTTCGCTGAATCTCAGGTTCGAGCTCGGCAACGACGCGATCGATGTCAACGGTTTGGGCGTAAGCAAATCCGGTAGCTGTCAGAACGATCGCAATCACACTGATGGTGGCGCACAACCACTGGGCCAACCACTGGCGCAAACGCTCGCTCGACCTGGTACGTCTCCGAATCCTATGTACTAAATTATTCATAGCTGGTCCTTGGCGGTTTTCAAGAAGTCGTTGTCGGGCGAAGACGCTTTCGAAGCCGGTAACTATTTGATCTTACCGGGTCCCCATAGCGCTCTCCCTGGTTTCGCGCCCGTGTGCTCGCCATCCTTGAGCACCTGCACGCCATTGACGAATACGTGCTTCACGCCGACTGAATACTGGTGTGGGTTTTCAAACGTGGCGCGGTCGGCGATCGTTGCGGGATCAAACACAACCACATCAGCAAACATTCCCGCTCTAAGAAAGCCTCGCCGATCAAGTCCGAGGTTCGTCGCGGGCAGCCCCGTCAGACGCCGCACAGCTTCTGTGAGCGAGATCACCTTCTCCTCGCGCACGTACTTGCCTAAAAGACGCGCGAAGTTGCCGTAGGCTCGCGGATGTGTGGAAGATTTAAGGAAAACTCCCTCGGGCGCCATCGATGCAGCATCGGAGCCGAGGGAAACCCATGGCTGACGTAATTCTTTCTTGAGATTCTCCTCGGCCATTAGGAAGTAGACCGTGCCCACCCGAGATCGGTCTTCAAGTATCAAATCCATGATCGTCTCTATTGGATCCTTGCCGCGCACCTTCGCTACCTCGGCCAGGGTTTTGCCCGTGAGTGGCTTCAGCTTCTCCGACTTGAAACCTACCAACAGAATGCGGTCTGGAGATCCAGCAGCTAAGTAAAGGTTTTCCCATTTGTCACTGGGTGTGCTCGCCTCCGCGGCGATCTTCTGCCGCGTGGCCGGGTCTTCGAGACGTTTGAAGAGCGCCTCGTATCCGCCGTCCATGGTCCACGGCGGCAAGCTGGAGTTGAGCCCGGTCGCGCCTGCTGTGTACATGTACATGTCTGCGGTGATTTTCAATCCACTGCGGCGGGCAGCGTTAACGAGCGCGAGTACTCGATCCACCTTGTCCCAATTCTGACGGCCGGCGGCTTTGATGTGATAAATCTCAGCCGGAACGCCGGCCTCGCGGCTGATGCGAATCAATTCTTCGACGGCTTCCACCCACTTATTCCCTTCGCTGCGCATATGCGAGATGTATTTGCCTTTGTAACGAGCCGCAACCTTACACAGCTCAATCAGCTCCTCCGTCCTGGCGTAGAACGCCGGCGCATATATTAAGGACGAGCCGATGCCCAGCGCGCCTTCTTCCATCGCCTGGCGCACGAGTTCGCGCATCTCCTGAAGCTGCGCCGGTGTCGGCTGCACGTCTGCTTCTCCGAGGACGTACTGCCGGATGGTTGTCGCACCCACGAAGGAGGCCACGTTCTGCGAGACGCCGCGCTTCTCCAGATATCTCAGATACTCGGCAAGAGTCGTCCACTCGATGTCGAACTTGATGTCGTCCTGCTCGGCGACCGCCTGTTTTTTCAATCGTTCGTTGAGCGGCCCCATCGACCAACCTTCGCCCATGATCTGCGTGGTCACGCCCTGTCGAATCTCGCCCTGCGAGCGTCCATCGACGATCAGCGATTCGGTGGACCACGACAGCATGTTGATGAAGCCGGGCGCGATAGCGAGGCCATGAGCGTCGACGACGCTACGCGCGCGTGCTGTCTTCAAGTTGCCGATGGCAACGATCCGATCTCCTTTAATAGCGACATCGGCTCGTCTCGGAGCGCGGCCAGTCCCGTCATAAACCGTGCCGCCCTTAATAAGGACATCAAAGTCTCCAGGCGTTTGTCCGGCAACGGCCCAAGGCAACGCCATGGCTATCAGCAAAGCGAGGTATTTGTGGACTTTGATGTTCGTGGGTTTCCTCATGCGATGTTGTGTGGGCCCGATAAAAAACAGCGAACCGTTTTAACGGTTTCGTTTGGCTGCAACGCACCTTCTTGCGAGCATTTTTCTGCTGAAGTTAATCAGAGGTAGCCAACTCACCTCTCAGCTTGCTTAAGACTTCCGAAGGAAAAACCGTTGAAACGGTTCCTCGACTCGGCTCGCCGTTTGTATCACCGGGCTAAAGCCGCGGCGTGAATGAGAAGTCAACCTCTCTCCCGACCGACACTTCGACTTTCACTTGATCTCCTTCCCTAATGTCCTGGCCACTCTGTCTCAGAATTAAGTGGGGTCATCCTTTTGTCATTAATTCCTCTCATTCCCGCTAACGCCTTTGCGCGAACGCCAGATCAAGTAAGCAGGCGCGCCGAGAAGAACAATGCCGAGGCCCACCGCCGCCCGAACGGGTTGCGTCGCAATCGTGTTGATGACTAGTGCGGTAGCCGCAAGAATGAACAGCAGTGGCGTCCACGGGTATCCTGGCACGCGATAGGGGCTCGCCACTTCGGGTGATCGTCTGCGATAGATAAAGATGCTGGCCGCGCCTAAGGCGTAAAAGATCCAGCCGCTGAAAACCACATAGGTGAACAACTGCTCGAAGGTGCCCGTGACGGCCAAAGCGGCGGCCCACGCCGAACCCGCCAGCACGGCGAAGGCCGGAGTGTGAAAGCGAGGGTGCACCTCAGCCAAACGATGAAAGAAGACGCCGTCGCGAGCCATCGCAAAGTAGACGCGTGGCGCGGTCAGCGCAACGCCGTTTGCGGCACTAAAGATCGAGATCAGAATCGCGAGTGCAACCAACTTCGCTGCTCCGGAGCCAACAACCGCAGTCACCGCAGTGGCGGCGATGCTGTCCGTCTGCGCTGCTTTTGTTGGGCCGAGTGCACCGATATATGCCAGGTTAGCCAACAGGTAGATGCCAATCAGGGCTGCTGAACCAATTATCAAAGCTCTCGGGAAGTTGCGCTGGGCATTGACAGTTTCCCCCGCACTGAAGGTCGCGTACTGCCACCCTTCGTATGCCCAGAGAACTCCGATCATCGCGAGCCCAAAGCCGGAGGCGAGCGAAGTGCCTGCCTCCGTGGTCAATAAGGCGGCGCCATTTGCGCTGAAGCCGCGCCCAAGCAAGAGTAGTGTCCCGCTCATGATCAAGATGGCGCCCACTTTGATCGCTGTGGTCAAGTTCTGTAGGTCTGAGCTCTTTCGCGTTCCGAGTACGTTCACGACCGTCACGATCGCGATCATCCCGACGGCGATCAATTTTCTGAGCGCGGGCGTCAGTGAAACGATCTCACCGAGGTAGGCACTGAACGCCACTGCCAACGTCGCCATGGCGCCGGTACTGATGACGAAGAAGAGCGTCCAGCCGTACAAAAATGCGAGTAACGGACTGAAAGCGTCGCGAATGTAGATGTAGATCCCGCCTGCCTTGGGGCTTCTTGCGGCTAGTTCACCGTAGGTTAGGGCCCCCAGAAGTGAAAGGATTCCGCCAACGAGCCAAACCAGCATGGCGAGCCCTACACCACCCTGGACTTGACGTAGTACGGCGCCCGGCACGATGAAGATCCCCGAACCAATCACTGTACCGATGACTAGCAGAATGAGATCACGCAGGCCGAGCGTGCGCTCCAGGGTAGCCGTCTCATGTGGCGGTTCTGCTTTCGTCATCTCTGAATGCCTTGAGCTACTCCAAGCGAATTGTCTCTCGCCGCAACGTTAGGGTCTCGATGCGTGCTTCGTCGACTTCGTATCCGATACCGGGAGTTGTGGGAACCTTGATCGTTCCAAGTGGTGAGACGGTAACCGGTGGCTCGATGATGTCCTCTTCCCAGTAGCGCCCCGAAGCTGAGACGTCGCCCGGCAGCGTGAAGGCGGGCAGCGTCGACAGAGCGATGTTATGCGCCCGCCCTATCCCCGCTTCGAGCATGCCGCCGCACCACACGGGTATTCCGTGCTCAATCGCGTAGGCTTGAATCAATTGAACTTCTGTGTGCCCGCCGACGCGGCCTAGCTTGATGTTTATGATCCGACACGATCCTAACTCGTCGGCATGACGCGCATCAGAAAGGCTGCAGATGGACTCGTCGAGACAGATGGGCGTCTTGATCTCTCGCTGCAGTTTTGCATGGTCCACGAGATCTCCGGGCGCAAGCGGCTGCTCAATCATTAGCAAGTCATACTGATCGAGCTGCTTGACTAGACCCAAGTCGCCATTAAGAGAGTAGGCAGAATTTGCATCAACCGAGAGTGTGATGGAGGGGAATCGCTTGCGAATCGCTTCGACTAACTGAACATCTTTCCCCGGTTTGATTTTAATCTTGATCCTTTGATAGCCGGAATCGAGTTCGTGACCGACTTTTTCGAGCAACTTTTCCGTGGTGTCCTGTAAGCCAATTGAAACCCCGCAGTTGATCTCATCTCGTACACCTCCGAGGTGCTGCCAGAGTGGACGGCCCGCCATTTTCGCCTCGAGATCCCAAACCGCCGCCTCAACCCCGGCCTTGGCCATCCGGTTTCCGCGAATTGGTGCCAGCGCAGCGTTGACGTCCACAGCAGCGTCGACGCAGGCTCGTGTCAGAAGCGGCGCGATATACCTGGCAGTAATCAGCCATGCCGTGTCGACCGTTTCGTGGTTGTAGAAAG
>JBAPXA010000284.1:0-8710 GCA_049283975.1 Pyrinomonadaceae bacterium
GGTACGAGTAGATTAGCCACTGATCTACGCAGATAACACAGATCAGGAAAGAGGCTTTGATAGCCTTTTCTAATTGGTTTGAATCCGTGTTTACCTGAGTAAATCTGTGGCTAATCTTTTGTCTTGGCGCTGCTCGCGACTTGGTAGTTACCGGGCAGCCGATTCCCGATTCCCGATTTACGATTTACGATAGGGCATGCCTGAAAAACCGCAATTGCCCAAAACCGGCGTGAAACGAACGGCCGCAAAAAAAGGTCCAGCGATTTCCGTAGCTGAATTTCTTGCACTTAAAAACCCCAAAGGCAGTCTACTGCTCTCAGTCGCTGGCGAGACAGTCTCCTTAACATCTTTGGAGCGCATCTATTGGCCGGCCGAGAAATTCACGAAGTTTGACTTGCTGCGTTACTACATTCAGATTGCACCGCACTTGTTGCCTCACTTGAAAGACCGTCCGGCAATCCTGCAACGCTGGCCGCGCGGCATTAACGCCCCGATGTTTTTCCAGCAGGATCTGGAAAGCGCGCCGAGTTTTGTTAAATCAGTTCATCTGACAAACCTCGAAGGCAGGGAACTTGACTATGCCGTCTTCTCAACGACAGCGGCCCTCCTGCACCTCGTGAATCTGGGAAACATCGAACAGCACCCCTGGCACTCGACCACCAAAAAACTTTCGCACCCAGATTGGATCGCTTTGGATCTCGATCCCAAGAAAGCACCCTGGCAGAACGTCCTCGATGTGGCCTTGCAGGTAAAGCAGGTTTGCGATGAGGTGGGCTTGAGTGCTTTTCCCAAGACCTCAGGCTCATCAGGCATTCATATTTATTTGCCGTTGAAACCCAAGAACGAGTACGGCCCGGTGGCGGAGTTTTCGCGACTACTCGCGTCCGAAGTGGCCAGCCGCGCGCCAAAGATTGCCACCGTCGAGCGCTCGCTCGCTAAACGTGGTAAGGATCAGGTCTATGTTGATTGGATGCAGAACGCTCGCGGCAAGAGCCTGGCTTCCGTCTTCACGGTGCGCGCAAAACCGGGAGCAACCGTTTCCATGCCTCTAACCTGGAAACAGGTGGAGAAAGGCGTGAAGATTTCGGACTTCAACATAAAAAATGTACCGACGCTGATTGAGAAAAAAGGCGACGCGTGGCAAGAGTTTTTTGCGCAACGCCAGACGCTCAAGCTGAAGTGATTAAGACCCCCGGAAATGTGATCAATCCCCTGATCCTCTATGCATCGAAGGATAGGTCAGCACCAGGCCGGCGATGAAGATGATAGCCCCCAGCATTGCTGGTGCGAGGTGCAGCAGGTTGTTGTAACCCACCAGCGGATGAATCCCGATTGCGCTCGCAAAGCCAACCACCCCTGAAAAGGTGAGTACCTGCCAGAGGCTCTTCGAAGGCCTCGCACACCAAACACAAAAGAGCACGGTAATGCCCGTCGTACAGATCGCGCCGCCAAAGCCGGCCCGGTCATGCGCGATTAGGGGAATGAGCCGGCTACTCACCGACTGCAGCTCGCTCGTTTGTACTCCCATGAACTCGAGATCCTGAGGCACGAAGACCCAGGTCATTCCTACCGTCATGATCGTGAACCCGCCAGCAATCATTCCTGCGGCCGTTGCCAGCAGCAGGGCGCGGCCGAAGCCATAACGACTGCGCAGGCGGGGGCTAACTCCGGGTTGGCACAAGGAACGAATGCCGCGGGGCGCTTCCAGGAATTGCCTGGAACGCGCCAGCCCGACGATGAATAAGGGAAAGAGAAGTATGGTAGCCACGCCGTGCCAAGTATCCAGGTAGCCGTAACCGAGATAAGCCAGAAAACTTCCAAACCCAGACAAGCCACTGACGATGAAGACCCACCAGGCCCAGGCGTTTCGCGCGCGCAGGGGAAATTCCGCCAGCCACATGTAAAGAGCCCCCACCGAAATCAGCGCGCCGCCAAATGCGACGCGATCATGAAACATGAAGTAAACGATGCGACAACTTTGAATGCCGCACAGTTGTTCGGCCGTCATGCCCAGAAACTGGACGTCATGCGGCAGGAAGTGTTGATTGGCAGAAAGGAAGAGCGCAAAAGCACCGGACAGTACCAGAGCCAGGCCGGTGAAGGTCAGAAAAGGTCGGCCGTCGCCAACGAGCGCAGATATGATTCCGCGTTGGTCGTGATTAGTTTGAGTCAGGTTGCTCAAATCATCTGGTCCGCTTCGTTAGCGCCCCGGCAATCTCGGCAGCGATCTCCTCAGCCGACTTTAGCTCGGTTACTGCAACGCGCAGGTCTGCGAGTTCATAACATGAGGTCCGTTCTGAGAAAAGCTTAAAGGCGGTGGTTTCGTCAGGAGCAAGGGGTCTCTGATCGGCTGCCGCCGCAATTCGTTTCCAACACAGATAGAAGGGAGCATCGAGCCAAACGCTTGTGGCGCCGTGTTGTTGAATTTGATCGCGATTAGCCTTCAGGATCCAGGCGCCACCGCCGAGGGCGAGCACCTGTTTGCCGTCAGCTTCCATTAACCTGGTTAAGGCTTGCCCTTCTAGTTCACGAAATCGCGCTTCCCCATCTTCCTGAATTATCGCGGTGGGCGAACGACCTGCGGCGGCCGCTATTGCTTCATCAAGATCAATCATCTCGTAGTCGAGCAGCTCCGCTAGGGCTTTGGCGATAGAGCTCTTGCCCGAACCCATGAAGCCCGTGATGATGATTTTCTTGACTGGCAAGTTAGCCCTTACGTTTTGCTATCCAACTACATTAGATCTCACGTCGGAAGGGGGCCTGCCCCCGCATTGTTAGGAGATAGAGGACACTTCTCCTCATGTCCAGGACTCATGACCAAGCAGCGGGGCAGGCCCGGTCTAAACACCTTCCTGACCTGCGAATTACCCATCACCTTTCAACAAGCGCTTCCAGAACTTCGAAGAACCCTGGAAATGAAACCTGCACACATTCCGAGTCGTGAATCTCGGAATCACCATCTGCGATAAGTGCTGCGACGGTGAATGCCATGGCAATGCGGTGATCGCTATGGCTTTTGAGACGTGCACCTTTAAGTTGAGTAGGAGCGACACTCATGCCGTCATCAAACTCTTTCACTATCGCACCCATCGCGCGCAGGTTTTCTACTGTCGCCGCAATCCTATCGCTTTCTTTTAAGCGCAGCTCTTCTGCGTCGCGAATCTCGATGCCTGCGGGCGTCTGGCTTCCCAGAATTGCCAGGAGCGGGAGTTCGTCTATCACTTGCGCGCTGGCTGATCCTGAAAGGGTTATTTGCGACGGGACTGGGGAAACCCTCGCGCCAGCACGAATGTCTCCGAGAGGTTCGTTACTTTCTTCTCTAACATTTGCAGTCTCAATTGTCAGACCGAGAGACTCGAACAGCGACAAAAATCCTGTGCGCGTCGGATTGAGACCGACGTTTTCTAATGTTAAGTCGGAGTTGGGGAGCAGTCCGGCGGCGGCAACAAAGTAGGCGGCGGAAGAGATGTCGCCTGGAATCGCGAGGTCGCGCGCAACAAGCGCTGCCGGGCCATTAATACGAACTACGTTTCTCTCGTCTTTAGTGTGTTGCGACAGGGACGCTCCAAACCATTGCAACATGCGCTCGGTATGATCACGAGACTTAACTGATGATTCACTGACGGTGGTCACTCCCGTAGCATTGACGGCGGCGAGTAAGACGCACGACTTTACCTGTGCACTGCTGATCGGCAAATCGTAAGCTATTGCTTTTAGCGAATCAGTTCCCCTGATGGTCAAAGGCGGCTTGTCTGCCTGCGATTGAATGGTCGCGCCCATCGCTTCCAATGGTTCAATGATTCGCCTCATCGGCCGTGTGCTCAGCGACTCGTCTCCCAGCAAAGTGCTGGTAAAGCTCTGGCCGGCGAGTACTCCGGCGAGCATGCGCATTGTTGATCCGCTGTTACCGCAATCCAGTGGTTTCCCGGAAGGCCTAAAACCGTGTCGCCCAACTCCGTTTACGATAAGGTTGCCGTCTGCTTCGCTAAGAGCGACACCAAGTGCTTTAAGGCATGCAACAGTTGCCGCACAGTCAGCGCCAGTCGCGAAATTGGAAATCTTTGAAGTCCCGTGAGCGAGTGCGCTGATAATTGCCGCGCGATGGGAGATTGATTTGTCACCGGGGACGCGGAGTTGTCCCTTGATGCGGCGAGCTGGTCGGATCCTCATTGCCACGATGATACCAACAGGAGTCAGAAGTCAGGAGTCAGAAGTAACGAGCCACATCTCATTTTTCATTGGAACAAACCGCCAAGGCGCCAAGGACCGCAGAGTTCGCCAAGCTGAAAACGATCTTCGAACTTGGTGCTTTGAACTCTGTCTGCTGATGAAATTTGAGTAGAACCTGTTCGTGCAGATGCGCTGACAAAGTGCTAAGCACAAAGTTCTAAGTTCAGTTATCTGCTTGGCGCACTCGGCGGTCCTTGGCGACTTGGCGGTTTCTGTTCCAATGAAAAAAGAAAAATGAGAAATGAGATCTGGAAAATGTTCTCTGATTCGGCCATTTCCAGCTAGTTATTGACACTTAGGCAGTCCGCGTGTTAAACCCTCGGACTTCCGGCAGTTACAGGTATTCATTTGTGAGCACCCACGGCCCACATGAGATGGCTTCCCCAATGCTCAGCGTTTTGGGTATGACTGGCGTGACTGTAGAGCACACTGAACTCAAGTTGCCCAGCCGCCTCGAGGCTGTTGGTGAAGCGGCGACCGCAGTTGCGAATTTCTTGAATCGCACCGGCGTCAGCGAGGAGGCTGCCTTCGGAATTGACATGGCCGTTCGTGAAGGCATTGCGAACGCTGTGATTCACGGCAACAAGCTCAATGAAGAGAAATTAGTTACGATTACTGTAACCAGATCCGCGGACTCTCTCGAGATCATTGTGCGCGACCAGGGCTCGGGTTTCGATGCTGGAGCTATCTCCGATCCGACAGCCGCTGAGAATATCTTGAAGACTTCCGGGCGCGGTATTTTCTTTATGCGCAACTTCATGGATGAAGTTAGTTGGTCAGTCTTACCGGAAGGCGGCACGGCGCTGCGAATGATCAAGAAGCTCGAAAATTCATAAAGGAGATTTCCGAAAATGGCAGAGTTGAATATTACGGAGCGTATGGCGGGAGACGTAACCGTTCTGGATATGAACGGCAAGATCACTATTGGTGAAGGCAGCGTCGCCTTGCGCACCGCCGTCCGTCGAATGCTTGAAGAAGGCAAGAAAAAGATTCTGTTGAATCTCGCAGGCGTGGGCTACATCGACTCCAGCGGCATTGGTGAGTTGGTTTCAAGTTACACGGCCATCAATAAAGATGGCGGCCAGCTCAAGTTGTTGAATCTCACGCAGAAACTACAAGACCTGTTAACTATTACGAAACTACTGACAGTCTTCGACGTATACGAGAGGGAGTCAGAAGCCCTCAGTAGTTTTAACTAAATCACTCGAGCCTAACATTAGGGTTGTTACGGAGATCAGAGTCATGGCAGAACTTGAATTGAAAGAGCGGCAAGCCGGAGACGTGACGATTCTCGAATTGAGCGGACCCGTGAGAATGGGCGAAGGCAGCATAGCCTTGCGCGATGCCACGCGGCGGCTGGCTGATGAAGGCAAGAAGAAGATTCTGCTCAACCTCGGCGGCGTTAAGTATATGGACTCGAGTGGCATTGGCGAGCTAATCGCCAACTACACCACCATTAAGAACAAGGGCGGCGAGGTCAAACTGCTGAATCTCACCGGCAAGATTAAGGACCTGCTCGTAATTACCAAGCTCCTTACCGTCTTCGATTCTTACGATAGCGAAGCCGACGCCTTGAATAGTTTTAAATAAGTTTCGAGTTCCGCGTTTCAGGTTTCAAGTTAGCGTTGGTCACTTGAGACTTGGAACTTGGGACCTGAGACTTGATCGATGTTGCGCGCTAACTTTCGCCGTCTGCTCGCCCTTGATGATCCACCCGAGCGGACGGCGCTCGCTTTTTCCATCGGCGTGTTTATTGCTTTCTCGCCTTTCCTCGGCTTGCATACAATCGCGGCGACGCTGGTGGCTTTCATCTTTCGCTTTAACAAGATCGCGATTTTTGCCGGGACATTTCTTAATAATCCCTTCCTCACCCTGGTGCCAATAATCATCGTCTCGTATGCGCTCGGGGCGTTGCTGCTGGGACATCCTTTGCGCATCCCGCCCGAAGGAATCGCACTGATCAAGAATCCGCATCTGCTCACGGCAGCTTACTATCGCGAGCTGTTCGGACATGGCTGGTATTTGATTAAGCCCTTCGCACTGGGCAGCACAATTCTGTCGCTCGTTTGTCCCCTAATCGCATATCCATTAACATTGCGGGCGCTGCGCGCCCATCGAAGACGGAAACGCAATGCGGCTCAGGATACGTAGCAGGTATGCTCAGTCCGGAAGGGTGGTTTACCCCGCTGTTTGAGTAAAATCAACCCAGGCGGGGGCAAGCACTCCAACCTGTCTGAGCATTTGATTAAGGGCTTGGCATCCAAGAAATCATTCTGAAGCATCTCTACTTCCCCATCTGTAATCTCGATCGAATTAAGCTATGAAGAAAGCCCTGATTATCCTATTTACAACTGCATCGGTCGGAATGTGCAGCAGCTTTGTGTATTCCCAATCCCAGCAGGCCGAGAATTACCCGCAACGCGCGTTGCAACAGCGCCCAACGACGAATTTCAACCTCGCCGAATACGGGGTCGAAGTCCAACCAGATTCACGTCTGATCATCATGATGGCAGCGCTTGAAGCCGCGGGGTTTGATCCAACCCCGGCGGCAAGAGAACCCGCTGCGTTTCGGCTGCAAGTAAGACAGGACCTGGCGGGCCTCGATCCCGATCTACGACAGCGGCTGCGCGCTTTTTACGAACGCAACAAGCTTCCCGCCCCTGCTACCGCGGCGGACCAAGCCGCGCGCTACGTGTCGCTTGCCTTCGCTTTCACGCCCGTACCTTTGTTTGAGGCCCCGGCACGATCTGATGAGCTTCCTGGTGGCCTACTGGAGGTTTTGGATTTCGCACCGCTCGTGCGCGAGTTTTACCGCAAGTCAGGAATTGATGAACGATTGGTGAGCTACACGAGGGCTTATCAGACGGAAGGTGATCGCTTGCGCCAACCGACCGCCAGCATGGTAAGCGCGGTCCTTTCTTACCTGCACACACGTCCCATCACGGTTGCCAACGAACGCGTCGCTTCGAAATCACCGGGGAAGAAAACGACTGCCAAGACTTACACCCTGCGGTCTCACGAGCGTCGCTTTGTTATTGTTCCTGATCTGCTGGCGGCGCCGGGCGCCATCAATCTGCGCGTGATTGGCGATGATTATTATGCCGTCTTGCCGGAGGGAACGAATCCGCAGTCATCGGAACTGCAACGTGCCTACCTGCAATACGTGGTTGACCCGTTGATGCTGCGTTTTAATCGCAGCATTGCCGAACGCCGTGAACAGATTCGTCAAGTGATCGCGGAGCGTGAAAAAGCCGGTGCTACGGTGACGCCTGATGTGTTCCTGGTGGTCTCACGTTCTTTGGTGGCTGCTGCCGATGCGCGCTTTGAGGAGGTTAAGCGACTCGACGCGTTGTCTCGTGATGCTCGACGCAAATTGGATCAAACAAAAGATGGGACTTTGAAAGCCAGCATTGCGCGCGAGACCCAGGCAGAGATGAGCGCCATTCGCGACGAAACTATCGCCAAGCTCGCTGATGAATATGAGCGCGGCGCGGTGCTCGCATTCTTGTTTGCCGGCGAACTCAAGGGAATCGAAAGCAGTGGTTTCGACGTCGCGAATTTCTTTGTCGATATTATTTCCTCATTCGATCCTGCGCGCGAGAGTCGCCGCCCGGCAGAGTATGCGGAGGCACGCCAGCGAGCACTCGCTGCCCGCCAGGCACGTGTGGCGGCGCGCAATCTTGAAACAGAGACTGCCGCTTACTCGCCAGTAGAGGCGACGAGGGCCGCAGCACTCGTAAAGCAACTTTCGCAAATTGAAGAGTTGCTGCGATTGAAAGACTATCCGGCGGCTGAGGTGCGGTTGAAGGATCTGATCAAGGACAACCCGCGCGAACCACGGATCTTTTTTGCCCTCGCCCAGACCGCGAGTCTGGCTGCCGGCGATGCGACGGACGAAGAGGTGCAGGCTGAGCGGTTGAATCGCGCACTCGCAAATTATCGACTTGCGGTGCAGGCCGCGGCGCCGGAAACAGATCGCGGCTTAATCTCACGCGCCCATGAAGCAATGGGACGCATCTACGCGTTCATGGACAATCCCGCTGAAGCTGCGAAGGAGTTTGACGAAGCGATCGAGCTTGGTGAAGTTCGCGGTGGTGCTTATAAGGAAGCGGTTGAGAATCGGAAGAAACTGCCTTGAAGCGACGTGGAGACACGGGGACGGGGAGAAGGGGGGAAAGGCTCACGTCCCAAGTCCAAGGTCCAAGTCCGTAAGTTAAGATTCGCCACGCCTCACAATTTGTCGTCGAAAATCAATGTCCGCTAGTACAGTCAAGCTGCGCCAGCGGACATTGGACATTGGACTTGGGACGTTGGACTTCCCTAGATCGGGTATTGCTCCACGGGGCCCCGCCGAATACGCGCTCGGGGCGCCCGCGCCGGGAATTCAACGTGGATCTCCGGAATCACCGGCAGTTGGATCCGAGGAATAGAAATGTTCATTTCCGGAATTACAGGCAGCTCGATCCGAGGGACTATGACC
>JBAPXA010000285.1:0-2916 GCA_049283975.1 Pyrinomonadaceae bacterium
CCTTAATCCTGCTCCAAACGGGCCGGCGAGTGCGGGTGGTTTGAATAACATCGCTTACCAACTGGCGGGAGTGGGCATGGTCGAGGAAGCGTTGGCAATTCTGCAAGCAGCGATAGAGATGTATCCAAAAGAAGCGAATCTCCACGACAGTCTCGGCGAGTTTCAATTGAAGAAGGGCGAAAAGGCGAAGGCCCTCGCGTCCTACAAGAAGGCTCTGGAGATTGACCCAGCTTTTGGCAACGCCGCCGTCGCTAAGGAAATCGTGCAGAAACTTACGGAGGAGTTGGCGGCGAATCCTACGAAACCGTAAGGGAATCGCCCAAAGTCCAAAGTCCAATGTCATATACTACTCGGGCCTTGGGCTTTCGACTTTGAGCATCGGATTTTTGACCTTGGACCTTGGACTTTGAACTTTTTAGATCCGATGGAAGCCTTTGAGAATATCTTTTGTAGCGAGGCGCAGGATTACCGGGCGGCCGTGAGGACAAGTGGTTGGTGACGAAGTGAGCAACAGTCGATCGATCAACCAGCGCATCTTTTCAGCTGCGAGTGGCATGTTCACTTTTATTGCTGCATGACAGGCAAGCGAGGCGGCAATTTCATCGCGCAGAGTTTCGCGCGCAGTTCCCTGCTTCTCTGCGTCCACGGTATCAAGAACTTCGGCGAGCATGTTGCGCGCTTCGTTCGCAGGTAGATCAGCCGGCGTTGCCTTGATTGCCACGGTCCGGCCCGAGAGCCGCATCAGATCAAAGCCATAGTTTTCCAATTCCCCAGCTACAACCTCGAAAGCGGCTGCCTGCGCCGGAGTGAGATCAAAAGTCTCCGGAAGCAGTAATTGCTGCGACTCGACCGTGCGCGTGGTTTCCAACGCGCGGTATTTATCAAAAAGAATTCGTTCGTGCGCTACGTGCTGGTCGATCAGCAGCAAACCTTCGTCATCGATGGCAATGATGAAACTCTCATCAAGCTGGCCGAGCGGACGAATGTTGTTTGATAACGATTCAACCGGGACTTCACGGGCGAACTTTTCAGCTGAATTGAGCGGCGGTAATTGGACATTTGGTCGCGGCTGCGCGCTCAGTTCGGGCGAGACGCCCGCGATCTCTTCGCTCGCTTCAGATGAGACTCCCGCGGTTACTTCATCCGCAGGCGACTGCTGCGTCGCTATTTCCCTTCTCAGAATTGCATCCAGGTCTCGAGCTGTGTTGCCCTTCGTCGCCGGCTCTTCGATTTCCTCATTAACGACCATCGCCTCATGCTGAATTGGCAAGGCCGCGAATTCGATCGCCGCCTGTTGCGGGGGAGTTTCGCGAAACCAGGGATCGGACTGGCGCGGAAGATCTGACGAGGCTCCCGGCTGAGCATTGGATAAAACCGTATCAGCCGCCGCTATCTGGGTCTCAAATCCCTGACCGGCCGCTGCTGACATCTCTCTAGACTCTGGTCGCGCGTAACCGGCACTGGCGAGAGCGCCGCGCACCGCTTCGCGCACCGCGTCAGCCACAGCTGCCGAACGACGAAAGCGAACTTCCGTCTTCGCCGGGTGCACATTCACGTCAACTTCTTCCAGGGGCGTGTCGATAAAAAGTAGCGCCGCCGGATAGACACCATGAGGCAGAATCGCTCGATAACCTTCCGAGAGCGCCCTCCCAATCAAGCGATCGCGCACGAAGCGACCATTCACAAAGAGGTATTGCGCGTCGCGCGACGTGCGGCGATCCCGCGGCGCAGAAACATAGCCACTGACGCGCGCTACGTGGGTATGCCCGCCGGCAACCTCGAGCAGATTATCGAGAAACTCTGCGCCAAAGATCTGGTAAGCGCGTTCGCGCAGATCCAACGCTGCTGCCGCCCGCAACACCTCGCGGCCGTTGTTTATTAAAGTGAAAGCGATTTCGGGATGCGCCAGGGCGTAATGCGTTACAAGGTTGGTTAAGTGAAAACTTTCCGTGGCTTCGGAACGCAGAAACTTGCGCCGCGCCGGCACGTTGAAGAAAAGGTCGCGCACAACGATCGTAGTCCCGCGCGGGTGTGCAGCATCCTTAACGTCGCGCATCCGCCCGCCATCGATCACAACGCGCGTGGCGGCAGTTGCGTCTTCAGTTTTAGTGGTGAGTTCAACCCGGGCCACGGAAGCAATTGAAGCGAGGGCCTCGCCGCGAAAGCCCAGGGTGCTGATGGAAGCCAAGTCCTCCGACTTGGCGATCTTCGAAGTTGCGTGCCTCTCAAAAGCGAGCAGGGCATCGTCGCGCACCATGCCCTCGCCGTCGTCAGCAACTTTCAACAGACGGCGGCCGCCGGCTTCGACATCAATCGAGATAAACGTCGCACCAGCGTCGATTGCATTTTCAACGAGCTCCTTGGCCACTGAAGCCGGACGCTCCACAACCTCACCGGCGGCGATCTGGTTGGCGACGTGATCTGGTAATAGTCTTATCTTGGACATAATGACAGCGGGCTAGATAAGGTTCGGCCTGCGATTTTGAACTCTGAACTTCGTACTTTGAGCCTTGAACTTTGTTACTCGCCCTCTGATGCTTTTAGGAACACGACTCACCATCCTAAAAAGAACAAAGTTCAAAGCTCAAAGAACTAAGTTCAAAGACCTAAAAGAAAAGACCCAAAACCATTTTTACAAATACACTATCTGGTGTTCCGTGGATCCGATATTGATCGCGTTATAGATCCAGTCGATGACATAACGACCATGCCGGGCGAGGAGTGAGGTCACGTTGATGTGCCGTTCCTGCAAAGCCTTTTCCGGATAGAGTTGGTCGAAAGCGCGCTGGATTTGACGTTGGGCTGCTTCATCTCGCTGCATTTGTGCCCGGTGAAAGCGAGAACGCAGACCTTCCAACTGGTGATTGATCTTGCGCCGTCCGGTTTCCAGAGCATCCGCCAGGGTGGGATCCACGC
>JBAPXA010000286.1:0-3378 GCA_049283975.1 Pyrinomonadaceae bacterium
TCCATGCAGCCTTATGGTATTCAACGTTTTAAATGGTAACTGCTTCTTCAGCGCGGTTTTCTAAAAGTTCGCCCTCAAATTTCGGTCGCGCCATCGATCAGGCAGCACCACTAAAACCCCCGCTCAAATGGGCTGGCGGAAAGCGCTGGCTGGTCCCGTTCATTCGCGAGTACTGGCAGTCACACAAAGCCAAACGCCTGGTCGAACCTTTTTGTGGCGGACTCTCTGTTGCCCTCAACCTGCAACCCGAGAAAGCACTCCTTAACGACGTCAATCCTCATCTGATCAATTTCTACGAGCAGGTGAAACGAGGACTGCGGCTAACAATTGCGGCGCGGTACGACACTACCATTTATTATCGACATCGCGAACGTTTCAATCAGCTGATCAAGAACAATGGCGTTGACGCGGAAACGGCGCAGCTTTTTTACTACCTCAATCGCACTTGCTTCAATGGCCTTTGTCGTTTTAACCGGAGCGGAGAATTCAATGTGCCTTTCGGTTCTTATTCCAGCAACCTGAAGTACGCCCAGGACTTTACTGAGTATCAATCACTCTTTCGCAAGTGGACCTTTAGTAATACCGACTTTGAGAAGCTGCGACTGCGTCTCGACGACTTTGTTTATGCCGATCCGCCTTACGATGTTGAGTTCACAACCTACCGCCAGGGAGGATTTTCGTGGAGCGACCAGGAACGAGTCGCAAGCTGGTTGGCAGAACATCCGGGTCCGGTAATTCTGTCCAATCAAAAAACGAAGCAAATTGTCGAGCTGTATCGGGATTTCGGCTACAAACTAAAGTTTCGTAAAGCACCCCGCCGCATCAGTTGTACGGGTGACCGTACCGCAGCCCTGGAAGTGCTGGCGCTGCGAAACCTGAAACCCGGCTAGTTATCAAACAAACTAAAAACCACCTCGCCATTGATGACGGTCATCACGCAGCGCGCCTTTAAGATCTCCGGCTCCGGAATCTTCATGATGTCAGCAGAAAAGATCGTCAAGTCGGCCAGCTTCCCAACTTCAATAGTTCCGCGCAGCTTGTCTTCGAATGCCGCATACGCCGGCCAGATCGTAAACATCTTTAACGCCTGGTCGCGTGTGACCGCTTCTTCCGGATGCCAGCCGGCGCCGCTGAAGCCTTTCTGATCTTTACGCGCGACCGCAGCATAGAACTCAATCAACGGCTCACCGCGTTCAACCGGGGCATCGGAACCGCCCGGAACTATCGCCCCTGATTTGATAAAACTCTGCCATGCATAGGCGCCAGCGAGACGCTCAATTCCCAAGCGGCTGGGGGCGAAATGCAGATCGCCGATCGCATGCGAAGGCTGCATTGACGGAATCACCCCAAGTTTGGCGAAGCGCGGTATGTCCGCCGGATTAACGATCTGTGAATGCTCGATGCGCCAACGGGGATCGGAGATTTTGCGTTGCGCGACCGGCACCGCTTTGAATGCCTTTTCATACTCGTCAAGCGTGAACCGATTGGCGTAATCGCCGATCGCGTGGGTTTCCACTTGCACACCCACCTTCAAAGCCAGGGTTAACATTGGCGCGAGCTCTTCCTGTTTTACGGTTAGGAAGCCCTTCGTGTCCGGCTTGTCAGCGTAGGGCGCGAGCAAGGCCGCCCCGCGGGATCCGAGGGCGCCATCGGAGACCACTTTGATTGTTCGCAAGGTGAAACGGTGATTGTAGGCGCCGATGATGGGGCCTTCCGCGAGCAAGCGCGCGGACGATTCCGAAGGACCGTGAATGGCTTTGTAGATCCGCAGCTTGATTTTCCCTTCGGAATACAACTTTCTAATGAGTTCCACTTCAGGATAACTACCGCCGGCGTCCTGCACTTGCGTCCAACCCAGATCAATATTTCGTTTAACTCCGAGCAGGATCGCGCGTTCAGCATCCGCAGGAGTCGTGTCGGGAACATGTCTACGGACCAGACCCTGCGCGGCATCAAGCAACATTCCGTTCGGTTCCCCATTCGCATCTTTTGAGATTTCGCCGCCGAATGGATTTGGCGTTGTCTTATCAATGCCCCCGATTTTCAACGCCGCGCTGTTAACTACCGCACCATGGCCGTCAGCGCGACCGAGAATCACAGGATTATTTGGCGCTACGCTATCGAGATCCGCGCGCGTGGGAAACACCGGCGGTTGCCAAAAGGTTTCGATCCAGCCGCGACCGGTGATCCACTCGCCCGGTTTCGCTTGCTCCACTCGGGCCTTCACCTTGGCGAGAAAATCCTGAAGGCTGGTTGTACCTTCCAGATTGAGGTTCAGCTCGCGAAAGCCCACGCCCGCAAGATGATGATGCGCATCTGTCAGTCCGGGAAGCACGGCGCGGCCCTGGAGATCGATCACGCGCGTATTCTTGCCGATGAAACGCCGCGCATCGGCATTGCCGCCGACATAAATAATGCGGTCACCCTTCACGACTACGGCCTCAGCGTTGGGCTGCCGATCGTTGGCCGTGTAAACCACGCCATTAATGAAAACGAGATTAGCGACCGTCGCTTGTTGGGGGGAAACCCAGGCACTGACGATGAGCGGCAGAGCACTCAACACGGCCAGGATAATTTTCATGGTTTCTTCCTTCTGTGGAACTTAGGACTGAAGGCGAACTATCGGTGTCTTATATCACGCACGCAACCAGTTTTGGGAACGATTGCGACAAGCCTGCGAAGCAGGCGAGAGCATAAAGCCTGGGGCGTAAGCCCTAGGTAAATCAACGCAACGAAGAACAAGCCCGCAAAGCGGGCGACAGATGATTGGCGAGATCTGCCGCCCGTTTCACGGGCTCATGATGTTCATACGTCACGATCACCCAGGGCTTACGCCCTAGGCGGTACGCTTTTGCCTGCTTCGCAGGCTAAAATGCAAACATTGATATTGGAGGTTAGTTATTCATGAAAACAGAGAGTCTTGATCTAACTACGGCACACGGCGCCACGACTGCATACGTTGCTCGTGCCGACGAGGAAACCACTAAGGCGATCATCCTGATCCACGAATGGTGGGGCATAAACAATCACATTCGCGATATCGCCGGTCGCTATGCGGCGGAGGGTTTTGTTTGTGCCGCGCCCGATCTCTTTCGCGGCAAACTTGCCAAGAACACTCAGGAGGCGGCTGCTTTAATGCAGGGCCTCGCTATCGCCGATGGAGTTGAAACAATCAGAGCAGCGCTAGCGGAAACGAAAAAGAAATACAACGCCAGTCACGTCGGGATTACCGGCTACTGCATGGGCGGCACATTCGCTTTGCGAGCCGCTTGCGAGATGCCTGAGCTCGCAGCGTCAGCTCCGTTCTATGGAGATATTCCGGAAGAAGCAGTGTTGCGGCAGTTGCAGGTGCCCACGCTTTTCATCGCGGGCAAGCTC
>JBAPXA010000287.1:0-8314 GCA_049283975.1 Pyrinomonadaceae bacterium
CCTTCGGGCCTATTGAATCGCGGCCCTTCGGGCCTTACCTGACACCATCTCCAATCTCAGGATCTATCAAAACGATTAGTCGGCCGCTGCCGCCAACGAAAACGGCATCGCGCAGGCATTCATTCGCATTCGTCATTTCAAACATTAGATTGACGATGTCTGGTTGTAGTGTTAATACCTTTCACGATCACGATGACTTAGGAACGCTCGGAAGGTTTTTGTTTCAAAACCCCACGGGCTTTTGTGCTTTGCGAATTCAATTTGGAAGCGCAACAGTTGGAGCGCCAACGGCGCGCACTGTAATAGCCAGGGGCAAGTGCTGAGCTCAGCGAAGCACGTCGCCCCTGGGACCGGAGAGCCAAGGGTTGGTGAGCACTGAAAGTGCGTAATAGATTCCGTGGCTGAGACGTGATGCCGCTCCTTCAGAGCTTCGACACCATTTACCCCAACTCTCCAGGGGCGCCGCGCCTCGCTGCGCTCAGCGCTTGCCCCTGGCTATTGTATTTCCGCGCCTTTGGCGCTCAAGAATCAAGCAAATCAGTTGCACTTCCAAATTGAAACGCCACCACGGCCCATTCGCCGGCATTGATGACTTACGCAATCGGGTGCCTGAGTTACGTAAAGACGAATTGCGAAAGTTCATCTTTTGAATCGAATAATGCCTTAGGAGAATTGTTATGAAAAAGATCGCGCTGTTTATCTTATTGGCTGCTGCGTCGATGTTGTTCGCGGCATGCGGAGGCCCGGCTGCTAACACCGGAGCAAACAATCCAAACACAAATACGACCAGGCCGGTTGCGGCCCCACCAACCGTCGACGCGTTGATGACCCTCGAGAGACAGGCCAATGAGGCTTATGCGAAGGGCGATTCAAAGTTTTTTGACGAAATGCTGAGCGACAAGTTCGTCATTCTCGCCGGCGGCGGCCAGCGGATGGACAAAGCCACAACCGTGGGGATGATCGCGGGGGTCAAGTGCGACATCAAGTCAATGAACCTGACCGAGCCCGCGATGTCGATGATCGACGCTGACACGTATGCCCTCAGCTATAAGGCCACTTGGGACGGCACGTGCATCGACGCCGACGGCAAGCCGATGAAGGTGCCGAGCCCGATCCGCTCGGCGAGCATCTGGGTCCGCAGCGGCGACAAATGGCAGGCGGTTTTTCACGGCGAGAATCTGATCGTCGATTTAAAAGCTTCGCCTCCGCGGCCGGCAACGGCAGCCAAAAAGGAAGAGCCCAAGAAGGAAGAGCCGAAGAAAGACGTCAAGACTACGGCTAATTCAAATACGGTTCCTAACACCGCTGCTCCGGCCAGGGCCACGCCCGATGGCAACACCGACGCTCTCATGAAGGTCGAACTCGCGTTATGGGAAGCATGGAAGGAACACGACGCCAAAAAGCTCGACGAACTGATGGCCAAGGACGTTTCATTTGTGAATATATTCGGCACCTACCTGGCAACCAGGGCCGAAGGGCTAAAGGATTGGACTGGGGCCGGTTGTCAGGTCAAAAGCGTCAGCGTCACGGATGGCTTCGCCACGGTTCTTTCGCCAACCGTCGAGATGCTCACTCGCAAGGGCACCGCCGACGGTACTTGCGGCGGTCAGGAGGTCGGAGGGACAGATATCTGGGGCGTGTCAATTTATGTTAAGGACGGCGATGCGTGGAAGTTCGCCTTTGGCATGAACTTGGCCGCTATGTAACCTTGATTGCCGCTACAGGCTTTGCACAAGACCGAAAATCCAATTCCTTTTTTAAGATTCAACCGTGTCATTCTCCCCAACGGCCTTGCCTCAAAAGTCACAGATTGCTCGATTCGGCGAAGCCGAATCGAGCATTGAGTCTGACTTTTGAGGCAAAGCTCTCCCCAACCTGAAGGTTGGGGAGAATGAAAGGGCGTCGAGCTTACAGCAAGATTTTCGCTTTTTGTGCGAAGCCGAAGTTACAACCACTGTACGCCCGGTAGGTATTTGCTCCGGCCTAACTAATCACCTGTCATAGTCGGTGATGTTCCTAATAACAACGCATGGCGCTGTAAAGTTTCCGCTCCTCCAGAGCGAAGGCGTCAACGCTCGCAACCCCGACTTCATATATGACCTGGGGCCAAAGTCAGTGGCCTAACGCCTTGCTGGTGCACGCCGACGAAGCTGTGTTGTTGTCCAGTCGACCATCGTTTCGAAGAAACCCGGTGGGAATCGTTTGAGGCGGACCTGCTCGTTGGGATTGTCAGGCGGCACCTCCATCAGGTTGTGCGATCCGTTTGGGTAAACTTTAACGATGTAATCCCGGCGTCCCGCCTGATCCATGATTTGCTTGATCGCGCGCACATTCGCTTTGACACCTTCAGGCGAATCAAGCTCGCCGAATATCGCCAGCAGGGGAGCGGGGGAAGCGCGCAACGTTGGCGCCGGATCGTAGACATAAGAGCGCCGCATGTGAGTCCAGAAGGGATCGTCGCGTTTCTCCGCCCCATAAACATCTATGCCCCGGTGGCGAAACCATTTTTTGTCTTTGGCTATCGCTCGAGCTTTGCTGTACTCGTCCCACTTGTCCGCTAACCCAATGATCTCGTTCTTCAGCTTTTGAAACGCGAGCGCTTCCTTCACTTCATCCGCTGTATAGCCAGCTTTAATTAACTCGAACTCGGTATCAAACAACTCCGTGTCAGCTGGTGACAGGCCGCCGCCTGACAAAGCGACTGCAAAAGCGGCCTCGGGAAAACGTGAAGCGGCGAGGGGAGCAATCCACCCGCCCTGACTTTGACCCCAGAAGCCGATCTGATTTGCTGCAATGTCCGTTCGAGCCTGTAGAAATTTGGCTCCCGCGACCGCGTCATCCGCGAGGTCTTGAAAGCTCGCCTCGCGCCAGTTACCGGTCGATTTGCCGACGCCTCGCTTGTCATAAGCGAGGACGGCAAACCCGCGTGCGGCGTAGAGGTATCCGAGGCCCCAATACATTTCGCGCGATTGCGCGCCACTGCCATGGACAAACACGAGGGCGGGACGCTTTCCCCCATTTCCTTTTGTAGCGGGGAGCAGCAGCGTACCCGCGAGCGTGACATCACCGTTTTTGAATGTGACTTCTTCCTGGCGGATGTTACTTCGCGTCGCGAATGCTCCAGACTCGCGACCTTTCACATCCAAATCGATTACGTGAACTCCCCCGTGAACTCCGTCGCCGCGAAAGGTAAGTGTCTGTCGGGTCGGAGATACCACACGCAGGGCCGGTCCGCCGATGAATTCGGTCTGCGATCGTGGGAAGACCGCGCGGGCTTCGCCGGATTTCACGTCGGTCACCCATAGGGTGTCAGGAGTATCGGGAAAGCTATCGATCACCAGATAATCGCCGTTGCGGAAGCGATAAGCGCCGACATAGCGCGCTAAAACTTCCGGCGCGACTTTCACGGTGCGCACCAGATGAAAGCGAGCTTTGGTTCCCGGTACCTCGGCCTCTCCTTCGATTTCATCGCCGGTGAGAGTTCCTGTCATGACGAGTTTAAGCGAGTCCAACTCCAACCGGACGCGAGAACCTTCGAGCCGGACTAATGACAATTTTGCCTTTAACGGTCTTACCATCTCGCCTGCATTTTCAGTGAGACTCAGACGCAAAAACTCTGACCTACCGGACGGCTCGCTGTTGCCCACCCACTCGCCAGTCAAGGTAACGGTGGACTGCTGAGCGTTACTGAGACTCGACAACCCAGCCGCGACGGTAAGAGTCACCAAGAGGAAAGCTTTGAGGATTATTTTGATCATGATCTGATTCTTTACACCGCTGAGGTGGGGATGATACACGCAAGGCACATCAGACGGCCATAAGGTTTTTCCGAGCTGTATGACCGATTAAACTTTGCTAACCTCGCGCCCTTAACCCAATCCCGATGCATCGGGACTCCGCCTCTCCCCGAACAGATCGAACTGCATCGCGATCGCATGTGGCGAAGACGTGGGATTTGCAAATACGCTGAAGATGCTCGTCGCGCGGGCCCATCGGTCCGACATCGCGGTATGCGGGGGCGACTTTAGTTTGCCGCGCAGCGATCATGAAGGAGGCAGAAGTACGAAGAGACGCGCCTCACCTGGTACCTCAAGGCGGCTCTTCATAAGTCCCGTAGGGACGGAATGTCTATAGGCTTGGCAGCCTTTTAGTTCTCCGAGCCCCTTTATCGCGGCACGATCATTTCGCTCCTAAAGGAGGTCGTCTGTGAAGTTGACCATGATGCTATAAACATTTCGTCCCTACGGGACTCTGCGGTCATCATCTTTGGATGATCGACGTCGCGCGTGAACCTTTCAACTATCTCGGGTTTCGGAGAGTCTAAAGGTCGCGTTGCTGAGGATCGTCTGCTGACGGAGCACAACGAAATGCGTCGAAGAAATCTTCTTAAAGGCATCGCAGCAAGTGTTCTTCAAATTGCTTTCCGGCCGCGCTGGCCACTCCAAGCGGGAGTCGCACGCTCCATAACCCGCCGAGTGCGACCGACAGATCCGCAATGGCCCGGCGCGCACAGTTGGGCAAAGCTAAGAGCAGCTGTCGGCGGCAATCTGCTTGAACCGCAGCCTTTGTTCGCTGCCTGCCAGAAGGACGCAAATAGTGCGGCCTGCGCTGAGGTGCTCGGAAATATTCGCAATCCTTTTTATATTGGCGACCAGCCTGCGGGAACTGAGGTTTCCGGATGGTTGGACGCCTGGAAGCCGGCTCCCAGCGCTTACGCGATTGCCGCGCGTAACGCCAGGGACGTGGCGGCGGGAGTCAGTTTCGCGCGCCAAAACAATTTGCGACTGGTGGTGAAAGGCGGCGGGCACAGCTATCTCGGCACCTCGAACGCGCCCGACTCGTTGTTGATTTGGACGCGCGCGATGAACAAGGTCACGCTGCATGATGCCTTTGTCGGACATGGCTGCGAAGGCCGCGTCGCCCCCGTCAATGCTGTGACCGCTGAGGCCGGCGCGATGTGGATCGATCTCTATCATGGCGTGACCACCGAAGCGGGCCGATATGTTCAGGGCGGAGGCTGCACTACGGTTGGTGTGGCGGGTCTTGTACAGAGCGGCGGGTTCGGCTCTTTTTCGAAGGGCTTCGGGACGGCCGCTGCGGGACTTTTGGAAGCAGAAGTGGTCACCGCCGACGGCAAGGTGCGCACCGCCAATGCCTGCACCAACGCGGATCTCTTCTGGGCGCTCAAAGGCGGTGGCGGTGGAAGCTTCGGCGTCGTCACGAGAGTCACGCTGCGGACTCACGCACTGCCGGAGTTCTTCGGCTTTTGCGGAGGCAATATCAGCGCGCAATCGGATTCCGCGTTCCGCGAACTGATCCAGCGGTTCTTTGAATTCTACCGAGACAAACTCTTCAATCCGCACTGGGGCGAACAGATCAAGATTCGGCCCGACAACGTGCTCGAGCTTTCGCTGGTGTGCCAGGGCCTGGATGACGGCGAGGTGACGCGTATCTGGCAGCCGTTCTTCGATTGGGTCAAGACCGTGCCGGAACTCAAGATGACAGACGTGAATGCTGGCGCCAGACCGGCACGATCCTGGTGGGATGTCGTGGCTCGGAAGAAGCGAGGCAGCACCGCTATGATCACCGACCCGCGCCCCGGCGCACCGGTCACTCATGCCTGGTGGTCAGGTGATCAGGATCAGGTGGGCGCGTTTCTGCACGGCTACGATTCTCTCTGGTTGCCCGCGAAGTTACTGCAGGGAGATGAACAGCTGCGGCTCATCAACGCCTTGTTTGCAGCGAGCCGTATCAAGAAGGTCGAACTGCATTTCAACAAAGGAATCGCTGGTGCGCCGGCCGAAGCAGTGGCCCGCACCAGGGACACGGCAACCAATCCAACGGTGGTTGATGCTTTTGCTCTGGTGATCATCGCCGATGGCGAGCGCCCGTCCTATCCGGGTCTGGCGCGGCCCGCCATGGACACCACCACCGCCCGCAACAACGCGCATCAGATTGATCTGGCTATAGCCGAGTTACGCAAGGTTGCTCCCGACGCGGGTTCGTACGTTTCGGAAAGTAATTACTTCAATGCTTTGTGGCAGAAGGCTTATTGGGGGGAAAATTATTCGAGGCTCCGTGCGATCAAAGCGAAATACGATCCCGAAGGCCTCTTCTTCGTTCACCATGGTGTCGGGAGCGAAGATTGGAGCAACGACGGGTTCACACGTTTGCGAAACAACAGTGGGTCGCAGTCAGTACCGTAACGCGGTAGCGTCGGGTGGTGTGAATCTTCCATGTCCGCAGTTAACGCTGAAAGCGTTGGCAATTTCAGCCCAGGGTTGCGCTTTGGCAACCCTGGGACAGCGGATGTAGTTGGACGAAAAGAGCAACCCTGAAAGGGCTGCAGCGCCGTACGTAGCACCGAAAAAGGTCGCAACTCCTTCAGAGTTGCGACTAATTTCACAGGCCATTCTTAACCCAGGGTTGCTAAGCGCAACCCTGGGCTGGAATTAGCGAACGCTTTCAGCGTTTCAGAGATACGTCCCTACGTTAGGCAACATTTTAACGTTCACCGGATGCTACCGCGTTGCGGTACTCACTGTTTGCCTTTCGCCCGCCCGCCACGGCCTTGAACTCCATCGTGCCGTCGTCAACGCGTCCGAAGCGAAACATCGAGAGATCCTTCACGTAGTTTTGGTGTAGGCGCCAGGGCGTTTTCGATCCCTGTCGCGGCAGGGTGTGGAGCGCCCGCAGCACGTAGCCGGAAGTGAAGTCGATTGCGGACTCAGGCGTGATCTTAGGGTCGTTCAAGCGTGGGGTGCACTGCGCATAGCCGTGCTCGTCCATGTGTTTCAGGAGCCGGCAGACGTACTCGGCCGTGAGATCGCACTTCAACGTCCAGGACGCGTTCGTGTAGCCGAACGCGGAAACAAGGTTCGGGACATCGCTGTACATCATTCCCTTGTAGGTGATCGTTTTCGCTAGCTCCACGGGCGCACCATCAACCGTGAGTTGCAGCCCGCTCATGAGCCTTAGCACGAGGCCCGTCGCTGTCACGATAATGTCAGCATCGAGGTGCTCGCCAGACTTGAGCTGTAAACCTGTCTCAGTGAAGGTATCAATCTGGTCGGTAACAACCGTCGCCTGGCCGTCGCGTATCGCCGTGAATAGGTCCGAGTCAGGGACCAGGCACAGACGCTGATCCCAGGGATTATATTTTGGTGTGAAGTGCTTGATGTCATATTGCTCGCCGAGCTGGGTTCGCACTCCCTTCGCCAGCATCCTCTTAAAGACTTCGGGCCGCGACCGGGCCAATCCATAGAAGAACATCTGAATCAGCACGTTCTTCCAACGCGTGAGCGCGTAGGCCGCGCGGGCGGGCAGTACACGGCGCAACCCATTCGCGATTTTGTCTTCGGCGGGCCGCGAGACAACGTAGGTAGGCGAGCGCTGGAGCATGGTGACATGCGCCGCGCGCTCCGCCATCGCGGGAACAAGCGTGACGGCGGTGGCGCCGCTGCCTATTACCACGACGCGCTTGCCTTCGTAGTCGAGATCTGCGGGCCACTTTTGCGGGTGCACAATCTGGCCGCGAAATCTATTGACGCCATTCCACTCCGGCGTGTAGCCGGCTTCGTAGTCGTAATAGCCAGTGCAGAGGTAGAGGAAACGGCAAGTAATGCGGGAGATCGATTTTTCGGTTTCAGCTTCCACGGTCCATAACGCGTCTGCGGTCGACCATGAGGCGTGCCTCACACGATGGCCGTAACGGACCTCTTTGTCTACGCCGAACTCCGCGGCGGTATCGCGGATGTAGTTGAGAATGGAAGGCGCGTCGGCGATGGCTTTGGCGTCGCGCCAGGGGCGGAATCTGTACCCGAGCGTGTACATGTCAGAGTCTGACCGGACGCCGGGATAGCGGAACAAATCCCATGTGCCGCCCATCGCGTTTCGCCCTTCAAGCATGACGAAACTCTTTTGCGGGTGCCGCTGTCGCAGGTGGCAGGCTGCGCCAACTCCCGAGAGACCGGCGCCCACGATTATCACGTCGAAATGTTCCATGCTCGGCTCTTTGCCTCATGAGCAAATTCGTTGTGTAGCTCCGGCTTTGCCGCCGGATGTGAGGCGGTTGGCTATGCCCCGCCGCCAGCCGCCAGAGTGTTCCCGGGCTATGCCCTTGGTTTGGGCTTTGCCCTTCGGATTATTAGGCCAAAGGCCGCACCAAGGGCACAGCCCAAAATGTAAATGGCATCTCCACGGCGGGGCATAGCCACCGCCTCACACCCGGCGGCAAAGCCGAAGCGCAGTCTAATCCCTGTCACTAATTTCGTGTTGTTTAGTGTGATTTAGTGGTTCGTATCACTTGACCACG
>JBAPXA010000288.1:0-6172 GCA_049283975.1 Pyrinomonadaceae bacterium
GTCCAGCTGCCGTTGGTACAGCGTCCCGCGTTCGGTCCAAAGCCAGAACCGACAGCTCCGGGCGTGGCGTAGTGCAGAAAACCGGCGACGCTGTCGAAGATATAGCGGCCCTCGAAGAAGCCGCGAAAGACCTGCGAGTTCAAGCTGTGCATCCACTCGCCGCCAAACTTCACCTGGTGCCGGCCGCTTACGATTGAGAAATTGTCTTTGATTTGAGTTCGCCAGAATGTCTCGTCAACGTTCGGACCGAGAAAGAACGGGTGACCGAAGCGGAACGTCGGTTCGGCAGCGCTGAAGAAGCCGCCCATTGCCGTATCGGCAGGAACGTTCGACTCCACAGCCGCGCGTGGTCGTTCTTCTCGCGAATAAGTGAAGTGAAACTCGTTTACTCGCGTGGGCGAGAGCGTGGACAAGAGGTTCGCGTTGAAGGCGTTGATCTTCGAGGGTCCTTCAGTGCCGTTGGCTGAATTGCCATAAGTGGGCACGTCGAAGGTCTGGTTTTCGTTTTTTGAGTAGTCGAAGTTATGGGAGAGCGTGAGCCGGTGATTTGAGGTCAAGTCAACGTCCACCTTGCCGAGTAAGGCATTGTTGCGGATGGGACGTTCGATCGGCAGACCTTCTTCCTGGCCGCGGCTGGCCCGGAAAAATGAAATCAAGGCGAGGCGCTGGCAATCAAAGTTCGAATTAATCAGACCTTCATTCGCCACAATGTTGGGCGCGGCGATAGGGCAGGCAGTGGTGCCTACCTGGCGGCTAAGGTTCGCGCGCGTCAGACGTTCGCGGATGTTTTCGCTGGCGAAGAAGAAAAACGCCTTGTCCCGTTTGATGGGACCGCCAATCGTGCCCCCAAACTGCTCGCGCCGGAAGTCGGTAAGCGGCTCGCCATTGGAGGCATTAGCCGTTAAGGCTTCGAGTCTTTGATAGTGGAAGAGACTACCGTGAAATTCATTGGTGCCTGATTTGGTGATGACATTGATGATGCCACCCGCCGTGCGGCCAAACTCGGCGCTGGCACCAGTCGCAACAACCTGAAACTCCTTCACGGCTTCGAGGGTTATATCGATGGCGGCGCGTTGTCCTCCAGCCTGTTCGCCGAAGAAACCGTTATTGTAGTCGCCTCCGTCCAGGCTGACGTTATTGAAGATACCGCGTTGACCGGCAAAGTTTATTTCGTCGCCGTCGGGTCCCTGCACAATGCTGACGCCCGGGGTCAGGGTCAGCAGATCTTCAAATTTGCGCCCCAGAATTGGCGTAGTGCTGACGGCCCTTTCATCGATCGTGGTGCTGGATTCGATCTTGGTGGTATCGACCGTGGGCGTGGCTGTGATCGTAACGCGCTCTTCAACGCCGGAAACTTTCATGGAGATGGGTAATGAGAGGGCGCGCCCTACAGTCAACTCTGCATTTTCGACCACGGTCGTCGCAAACCCAGATTTCGTGACGGTCACGGTGTACTTGCCGGGAGGCAAACTCAGCGCGACGAAGCGCCCATCCTCGTCCGTCTCGAATGTCTTTGTGAAGTTGGTGGCGCTGTTCTTCACCTCAACGCTGGCGCCCGGCAAAGCAGCTCCATTGGCGTCCAACACGGTGCCTTCGATCGTTCCTGTCGTACTCTGGGTCTGGGCTAAGGCTGGCAAGGCAAATACACAAATAAGAAGCAGACAAATACCGAGTCCGATTGCCTGGGAGGCAAAGGAGCGAAGCAATGCGTGACGCATGGGGGTTTCTCCTGTCAATTTTGAGTTCGAATTACCGAGTTAAGGACCAGAAGTGCATTCCACCCGTTGATCGATTGGGAAGGGGGTCATCTTATTGAAAATTTCTTTATGGTGTCAACGCTTTTGATCTTAAATCTCACGTGAGAAAAAGAAGTCTTGACGGGCATGTTGCCGGTTGCGTAACGTGCGGTCGTTCAAAATCTTGCACGAGCCTCCCCGACATCGTGGGGTCGCAAAAGTGGATCGCCTTAATTGCAAGGTAATCCATATCTCTCAACTCCTCGACATCGCTCCAAGGCGCTTCACCCCACAAACAAGGAGCCCCAATGAAGGAGAAAATAAGCGTCGTCGCCTCGCCATACTCTCAGCGGCTGCTGATTCCCACTTTGGTGGATTCAAGTTTTTGAAGTGCAACACCGACAATCGCCTAACTTTCTCATTCACACCGGGCTTTTAGCCCGGTGTTTCACGCGCCCTTTCTTGTCCGAAACCGTTTTAACGGTTTGTAGAAACTCTGAGATGAAAACCGTTAAACGGTTTTCCGAATCACTCAGGCATGCTCTAACAGCGGTCCTAGAGCCACGGTGTGAATGAGACAAGGCCATTAGTAAAACGAACTACAGCTACGACGCGTTGAATCGGCTGACGACTATCAGCTATCCCGACACCACTGCGGCGACCTATGGCTACGATGCCTTATCGCGACTGACAGCAGCCACCAATCCCGCCGGCACAGTGACCATTGCTTACGACAATCGCAGTTGAGTGAATTCAGTGACCGGTGTGTTCGGGCAAGTGGTTAGCTAGGCGTACGACGCCAACGCGTAGCGACGAATGAATGGCAAATCCACAACTCCTGCGTCGCTGACGCGACGCACCTCCAAATTCGACCCTGGTCCCGGCCTTAAAAGACCGGGCTAAAATCTCCGCGACGCTACGCGTCGACTCTTTGCAGTTACTTCCGCGACGCTACGCCGGCGAATGGATCCAATTGGTCTGAAGGCCGTTTCAACGGCTCCCAGAAAAAAAGGCCTCTGAAGCGGCCTGAAACAAATTATCGCCGCCGGAATAAACCATCCGTAAAAACGGGTGGCCTATTGGCCCTGCGGGATGGCGCGTAAACGCGCCAAGCCCATTGGCCAATCCTCGTAACTTATCGAAGGTTACTTTTTGTGCAAAGCCGTTCCGCAGAGTGCAAAACAACGCCGCCAGTTCTCTGACACGATTTCGATAATCCGAGGCAACCACACTTTGAGTGTCATTGACCCCAGACAATCTACCAACTCTTAATTCTTCAGCGCTGGAACTTTCACGCGGCGGCGGAGCGGGCGAGGAAGGCATCACGGACGAGAGGGTTGAATTTGTCGGGGTGTTCTTGTTCGGGCAACATGCGGCAGTAATCAAATTTTTCCAATCGCGCCGCCGGATTTGTACTGAGCAACGCCAGCCCGTTTTCCAAAGGTGTCGTCAGGTCCTGCTTGCCCCAAACAAGCAGCACCGGCTGAGAGAGTCGAGAAAACGCGGCGCGCGTGTCGGTGTTGAGGTATCCAGAGAGAAAAGCAGCGATCGCGTGTTGCGCGCCGGATTGGTGGCTGGTGGCGTAGAGGTTGGCCACGAGTCGATCCGTGACGCGATGGTGATCGTAGAACAGATGTTTACGCGCATAGTCGCGAATACCGCGCTCGCTGGCCATCACGTTGTAGAACGAAGTGCCGAGCACTGGTGACTGCAGCAATCCATAGAAAGCAGCGCCCGCCATACCGGGTCGGGTGTTTAACTTGTCAGCGCCAGTGGGAGCGATCAGAACCATCGCCTTGATCAGTTCGGGATGCTCGTCCGCAACTCGGATCGCGTATGCCGCCCCCAGCGAGCTTGCCACCACATTAACGGGATAGCCACAGACCTCGCGGATGAAGTCGGTAATCAGCTCGACGTACAGATCGGCAGAATAAGACGCAGTGGCGGGTTTGTCTGAAAGCCCGAAGCCCAGCAGATCAAAAGCGTAGACGCGAAAGTCGCGCGCAAGGGCGTCGAAGTTTTTGCGCCACATGAAACTGGAAGAGCCGGCACCGACGCCATGAATGAAGAGCAGTGGTGGGCCCGCGTGACCGATTCCGGCTGTCTTGTAAAAGATGCGGCCGTACTTCCAGTCAAAGAAATGAGCTTCGCCACCGAGTGCGCTGTCATCCGGCTCAGTCGCGTTCCGGCGAATGGAGGCGTTCATCGCCGCCAGCGCCGCCACTCCTGCGCCGCCGGCTAACATGGTCTTCCACAAATTTCCAACTTTGCTCATTACGAAATCTGTCTTGGTTTCAACGTTTCTGTTTTTGTACTTTGTTCTTAGTACTTTGTGCTTTGTTCGCTTACAAGACTTGTCAAGTTACGTCGCAGGACGCGAGGAGGGCAACTATGGCAAGTACAAAGCACAAAGTTCAAAGCACATGAACGGTAAGCGACACAAGAATAAGCCCGATCAAATGAAAGCAAAATCAAACTGCTCCTGGTGGATCATTTGATCGCTATTGATATCCACGGGACCCAGATACTCTTCGATCTCGTTTAAGACGTCGCGCTCTTGTCCGCGCAATGCTTTCGCCACTTCGGGGTTCACGCGCAATGTCGTTTGTTTATTCTCTCGACCACCGTTCATATGCTTTCCTAAACGGCGCGCTTCCTCCAGCAGCTCATAACAAACGGTCTGTGGTGATTTTATCAACCCGGCGCCCTGACAGTACTGGCAGGGAGCGCACAGCGTGCGCTCCAGCGACTGTTTCACGCGTTTGCGCGTCATGATTACCAGGCCGAAGTCATTAAACGACAGTACTTTCGTGGGAGACTTATCGCCGCGCAAGGCGTCCTGTAATACTTGCATCACCTTCGTGCGGTTGCGGCGTTCTTCCATGTCGATGAGGTCGAGCACGATGATGCCACCCAGATCGCGCAAGCGAATTTGGCGCACAATCTCTTCGACCGCTTCCAGGTTGGTGCGCGTGATCGTGTCTTCCAGACGTCCACTGCCGCGACCCACAAACTTGCCGGTGTTCACGTCGATGGCTACGAGTGCTTCTGTCTGGTTGATGACGAGATAACCGCCAGACCTCAGCCAGACGCGCGGCTTAATGGCTTTGTCGATCTCAGCCTGGACACCGAACGCTTCCAGGATTGGCTGCTCGCGCGTGTAGAGCTTGACCCGTTTCACCATGCGCGGCTGAATGCGATTTACAAACTCAACAATACTTTCGTATTCCTCTTCCGAATCGACGCGAATCGCGGCAAAGTCGTCCGACAACTGATCCCGCAGAATTCGTTGCACGAGATCGAGATCGCGATGGACCAGGGAAGCCGGCTTTGATTTCTCGGCCGCGGCGCGAATGTCCAGCCAGGTACGCACCAGGTAACGAACGTCTTCACGCAGATCCTTCTCACTGATTCCGACACCTGCGGTTCTGACGATAAAGCCGCCCGAAGGAATGTCTTCTTCAGCGCGCAGGATTTGAATCAGTTTTCGCAAACGATGACGTTCGCTGTCCGATTCAATTTTTCGCGAGACGCCGACGTGCTCGACGGTGGGCATGTACACCAGAAACCGGCCGGGCAATGCGATATGCGAAGTGATGCGCGCGCCCTTTTTGGCGATCGGCTCTTTGGCGATTTGTACGAGGATCTCCTGACCTTCGTCGAGGAGGTCAGTAATCGTCGGTTGCTGTTGCCGATCTCGTCTGCCGCCGCCACCACGAGGGCCTCGTTTGTCCTGACTTCGTTCACGCGTCGTCGGCGCCGGGGTCGCCGCTGGTTGCGCACTGGCCTGTGGTTCCGGAGCTTCTACTATTTCTGTTGCTGGTTGCTCGATTACCTCAGTCTGCTCTTCGGCATCGTCTGCGGTTCCCGCTGCCTTTTTGGAAGCGGTTGGGCGACGCCGCCGTCGGCCGCCGCGCCGCGTAGCAAACTCACCGCGAGTTCGGGTTCCGGTGATACGAGCTTCCGCATCTTCAAAAGTTTCTTCAGCGGAAAGGGCAGTCTCTTCAGGAGCGTCTTCCGCGACAGCTTTCTTAGTCGCCGCTTTCTTACTGGCCGCGCGTGGTTTGGTGGCGCGCGTCGTCGGACTCTTCTTCGTCGCTCTTTTGCCTTTGGCGACACTTACGATCTTCTCAACAGCCCGGGCGGCAAAGCCATGTTTCTCAGGTTCCGCTTCCTCCTCGAAATCTTCTTCCGGCTCGACGACACCCATGGTCGCAAGCGATTCTTCTTCGTCGCTGATGCGCTGGAACGAACCGCTGTGCAAGATTCTTTCCGGGGCGCTGTCAACAAAGCTGGAGACGTGGGCTTCAATGGGAGCCGGAGCGCGCATTGTTATCTGCGGGGCGTCCGCGTCGTCGTCATCGGCGACGCGTTGGAAGGCGTCGTCGCGGTAACCGGAGGGGGGCAAAATCGATCCCACCTCAGCAGTGCGGAAG